>NZ_JBXAYF010000008.1:0-31103 GCF_056782175.1 Dellaglioa sp. CoH-56-MRSF-10 | reverse complement strand
ATACTGGGATAAAGCCATTTAGAAACATATTAAATTTTATATTATTTCATCCGTCAACTTGACAGGGCCTAGTACATTGTTGAAACTTTTTTTCATTATTTAATGTATCGAACTGCGGTACCATATGCGGCAACTGATTGCATATCTTGACCAATTGAACCGGAATCAAAACGCATCATAACAACTGCATCAGCACCCATGCTTACTGCATTGTCGCGTAAACGATCAATAGCAGTATCTCTTGATTCAGCCATCATTTCTGTGTAGGCCTTAATTTCGCCACCGACAATATTTTTAAGACTGGCACCAATGTTTTTGATAACATTTTTAGATTGTGTTGTAAGGCCAAAAACTTCCCCAATTACTTCATATTCTCTACCCGGAATACTTTCCGTTGTAACGACTAGAATTTTATCTGACATCTATAAAACCTCCCTTTATTAGTATCTTCATAGTAACATAGTTACTTTATAAGAGACTGCAGATTTGAACTGATTATTTTGTCTCTTGGAGGACTTTAATTGTTTTAACTTTAACATTAGTTGTAGGTTTATCACTTGAATTAACTGCAACTGCGGCAATTTTATCAACAACATCCATCCCTTTGATAACTTGACCAAAGACAGTATAAGTACCATCAAGTGAAGGTGTGCCACCATTTTTGTATGCATCAATAATTTTTGACGGTGTGCCATCTTTAATATCAGCACTGGTACTTACATCTTGGTTATTTTGAACAATGTAGAATTGACTACCAATTGAATCAGGTTCTGACGTTTGTGCCATCGCTAAAGCACCACGGATGTGGTAAAGGTTACTTGAAATTTCAGCACCGAATGTATGACCATAAATACTTTCGCCACCAGTACCATCCCCTTTAGGATCGCCACCTTGAATCATAAATTCGTTAATAACACGATGGAAGAGGGTATTATTATAGTACCCTTTTTTACTATGAGTAATAAAATTCTTCACAGCTTTTGGTGCATATTCCGGGAATAATTTGATTTTGATATTTCCCTTTGTTGTCTGAATATCTACGACAGCTTCTTTTTTTGTTACTTTTGAACTAAGTTGTGGTAGTTCAACGTTTGACGCTACACTTGATGAAGAAGTAGTAGTTTCCGTATCATTTGTTGTTTCTGCATTTTGATGGTAGAAGAAGAACCCAATTCCCCCAAGAATAATGATAATAATTACTGCAATTAAACCAATCATTTTTTTGTTTTTCATATTAACCCCAAACTTTCTTTATTTAATTACTCTAGTTTAACGTACGAGGTAGAAGTTATACAAGTCTTAACTTAAACATCCAGTTTAGCGCTTGTATATAGTCATTATGATTGTTATATTTAACATATATAAATGGGGATGACTCACGGTTAAATGAGGATTTAATACTTATATGAACGTTATCAATTGTGAACGATATAAAAATTTACATAGTTAGAGGATTACAATACAATTATCGAAATGGATTAGTCAGATTTTGTATTGTTAAGAAAAGTAGTAGGGGGTTACGTTTTGTTAGTTGGTAATAAATTGGGAAATTTAGATTTATACATAGAAAAAATAATAAATAATGTCATGGCAAGAGATGTGACTCGTGTCACAGAATCGGGGATGGCATAATGGTAAAACAAAATAAGAAAGATAAAGAAAGATGGCGTCATCGGCATCCGTGGATTTTTAGAGTTATTGCAATATTTGGTGTTTTATTTTTATTAGGAGTTACGACGATAAGTATTTATATTGCGACAGTTATTAAGTCCGTGCCAACAGTTACAAGTCAGGAATTAATATCTGATGCCAGTTCAAATATGTATGATAAAGATGGCCAGTTAATTTGGTCTTCAGCGCTGAATAAACGAGTTTATGTTAAGTCAAAAGACATTCCTGAAACATATAGTAATCTGTTATTAGCAACAGAAGATCAAACATTTTACAAAGACGCGGGATTTTCGCCCTCCGGCTTATTTAATGCGGGACTTTCTTCCATTAAATCAGCTGTAGGTAAAGGGTCAGCTCGAGGTGGATCAAGTATTGAGCAACAGTTAATTAAATTAACTGTTTTTTCAACGAGTAATAAAGATCGGACTGTAGACCGGAAAATAAAAGAATTTTTCTTAGCGCAACAGTTATACCATAATTATAGTAAGAAACAGATTTTAGAGTTTTATGTTAATAAAATGAGTCTAGGCGAAGGATCATATGGGGCACAGACCATTTCAGAAACGTATTTTGGTAAAACTTTAAAACAATTGAGTATTAGTCAACAGGCAATTATAGCTGGATTGGGCCAAGCCCCTTCTACCTATAATTTATATTCAAACCCTAAAGCCGTTCAAACACGCCGAAATATAATATTAAAAACAGGGCTTGAGAATAAGGTAATTACAAAGAAACAATATAAAATTGCTGTCGCAGAATCAGTGACAAAAGATTTACAGAAACGCCATTGGATGGAAAATTCTGTTACAAAAAAAATTCTTGAAAATAATGCTTATGTTACTTCTGCCTTAGAACAAGTTAGCGATAAAGGGTACGATTTAGCTAAAACTCCATTACAAATTACAACAGCGCTTGATTCAAAGCAAAATGCGACTGTTAAAAAATTAGCTGATAATAAAAAATATTATCAAAATTCAGCAGAACAATCTGCAATTACAATTACAGATCCTAAAACGGGGAATATTGTTGCTCAATATGGTGGACGTCATCAAAAAACTGCCTTCAGTTATAATCGGGCAATTTCTACGCAGCGTTCGTCAGGATCAGGAATTAAGCCACTATTAGATTATGGCCCTGCTATTGAATACTTTGGGTGGGCAACCACACATGCCTTAGATGGCACTTCATATACTTATCCGGGAACTAATCTTGTTGCTCAGAATTTTGATAAAGTGAGTTATAAATCAATAACGATGCAAAACGCATTACGAGTTTCGGCTAATACACCAGCAATTAGAACGTTAAATACTGTTGGGAGTGCGAAGGCTAGCCAATTTTTAGCACAAGTAGGGATGGCTCAAAATAATGCACCTGCGGGGTCGCAGGCTATTGGACTCGATGTTTCTACCGAACAAATGGCGACAGCATATGGCACCGTTTCAAATGGCGGAACCTATCATGCGGCTCGTTACGTCACAAGTCTAAAATTTTCAGATAATAGTGTTAAAAAATATGAGGTAAATAGTAAACGTGCTATGAAGGCCTCAACAGCATTTATGCTAACGTCAATGATGGAAGGCGTACCTAATGCCGGTGGGACAGCGCCTTCTGCAAGAATTGATAATGTTCATCAGGCAATGAAGACAGGGACCGTCGGTTATTCTGCTTCATCGGGATTTCCAGCGAATGCAAATATGGATGTCTGGATGAATGGGTTCACTAAATCAACTTCTATTTCGATGTGGTTAGGGTATGATGAACCAATGAAAAAAGGACATTATATTACTGATGCTGCATCTGCAATGACAAATGTTAATTTATATCGTGACCTAATGGTACATTTTTCAAAAGAAAAGAATGCTGATAATAGTGAGTGGACAAAACCATCAACTGTTATACAATTGTCAGGAACTGGTCTTGCAGCTCAATATGAACCTAACGATAAAGTAGTAACGTTAGGCGTTAAAGAGCCAGAAAAAATTGATGTAAAAAAAGCTAAAATATATAAAACGTATTTGTCTAAAAAGATTGCTGAGGACACGTTAAAAATAAAATTAGAGGATCCTTCATATCACAAGAAACCTGAAGCATATAAAATTGGTTCATGGGAGCAGTCAACTCAGAAAAAATTAAATAATGTTCAGAAAAAATTAGACAAGGCTAATGATGGCATTAAGGCGGCTAAAGAGACGTTAGAGGGTGAATAAAAATGGAACCGAGATCAAGAGGGACAAAGCAAACAGGAAAAAAAACTGTTAACCGAGAAAATAAAGCAGATTTTAAACCAGAACAAGCTAGTCATAAATCGATACGACAATTTTTAAAGTGGGCGTATCGTATTTTGTTGTTTATTGCGGTTAGCTTGAGTATTTGGAGCGTCTATACGGTTATCAATCGGTATCAAATTAGTCTTGATTGGTCCAAAAATGATAATTCAAAATTAACAATGGCAAATCAAACGCCAGACTCACTCTACGACTCTAATGTTAAGTCTAAAGAAGCAAAACAAAAGTTTAATGAAATTTATGCAGATAGTTACAACATTAAAACAGAGGAGTTAACGACTAAAGCAACTTCAAGTGAAATGAAAAAATTAGATGATACATTATCAAATATTTCTAAGAATTCACGTGCTGATTACCAGACAAAATATGATAATTTATTAAAAAAAGTGAAAGTGAATTCATTATACCAAGATGTATTTGTTAAGGATGATGAACAAACAGTTAAAGTAAATGTGACCCCTGGAACGATTCAAAAATTGAATAATGAACAATTTGGGTACATTAATCAGTTATTGATTAATTCTTCAAATAAAGATCAATTTGCCAATCGAATTTATACACTACAAAAAAATTTGGCAAAAGATGCAATAGCAATAAACGGTGTAATGTCCATTGCCATGAAGACAGCCACGTATGACCCTTTGTCAGGTAATGTAGAAATCTTGAAAAAAAGTACAAGTCAGCAAATAGATGACTATACGAATGCTGTCAGTAAATTACACTATTCATGGAATAATCTTGCCTTTTTAAATCAAATTGAAGAAGTGATAGCTAAAGATTTAGCCACACAGACAGAGCAGTATCAGGTATTTGATGATTATAAAAAAGATCTTTCAGATAAGAAACAAGCCGATAAAAAGTTGGTTTCACTTGAAGAAACTTTATCTCATGCATTAAAAAAACAGGCTGAAGATAAGAAACAAGCTGAAATTTATATAAAAGTTCCTAAATTTGGATCTCAATCGGAAGCGCAAAAGTGGGCCAACAAAAACCATATAGAAATTGTATTTGTACAGAAATGGTCTGGGAAAAACATGATATTATCGGAGCCGAGTGAAGGAAACTTACTTAAGCGAACAGATAAATTAAAGGTAATTATCCAACACCAAAGTTATAAGGGAACTTCAGCAAATAAAATTTACTCGGGAGCAAGTAAAAAGTCATCCAGCGCATCAAGCCAGGAGGCAAAGGCAAGTTCTGTAGAAGAATCAAGTTCAACGGATGAAACAAGCTCTAGTTTAGAAGCCGACGCGTCATCAGATACAGCCGTAAGCAGTTCAGAATCAAGTGCTATTAGTAGTAGTACAAGCCAGGTAAGCAGTTCATCAGCTACTAAAATACAGTAAAAGTAGTTACAATACATTAAAATTGATGGTATTAAAATATATTACGAAAAAAAACTAAAAATATTCATATTATTTAGTTATACTAATGGAATATAAGACCGCTCAAAGTAGCAGATAAGATTATGATTTTCATTAAATTGGAAATGAAAGAGGAATAATATGAAATTATTGATGGTAGAGGATAATAAGGCAGTTTCTGAAATGATGTCGATGTTTTTTCAAAAAGAAAAATGGGACGTTCAGTACGCTTATGATGGTAATGATGCTGTTGCTATGTTTAATGAAGATCCGGATAGTTGGGATATGATTACGCTTGATTTGAATTTGCCTGGTATGGATGGCATGCAAGTCAGTTCTACGATTCGAAAAGTTTCAGCTAATGTCCCCATTATTATTTTAACGGCACGCGATACCGAAAGTGATCAAGTTCTTGGATTAGAAATGGGCGCAGATGATTATGTAACAAAGCCTTTTAGCCCAATAACATTGATTGCTAGAATTAAGGCCCTTCACCGCCGGGCAGAAAAACCAAGTGTTGGAACTGACGATGAAACAGAAAATGAAAGTACTAGTTTTGATATTGTCACAACTCACTTTAAATTAAGTACAGCTCGTCGAGAAGCATACTTACAAGACGTTTTAATTCATGATTTAACACCAAAAGAATTTGATTTGTTGAAAACGTTGGCCAATAAACCAAAACAAGTCTTTTCAAGAGAAAAACTATTGGAATTAGTTTGGGATTATGAATTTTTTGGTGATGAACGAACAGTTGATGCACATATTAAAAAATTACGTCAAAAAATTGAAAAAGTGGGTCCACAAGTTATTCAAACGGTGTGGGGTGTCGGTTATAAATTTGATGACTCAGGAGCTGGTTACTAATGAAGCTACTTTATCAGCAAATGTTAGCATTCTTCGCGGTTATTATTACATTGGTCATTGTATTTGGCGCTTTATTTTTAAATTTCACGAGTGATATGGTCTATAAAAATACATGGACACAATTGGAAGGTTACTCGGATAGTTTAATGTCAGAATCAATGGTTTTAAAAACAACCGATTCAAAAACGCAATTTAATTTAAACTTAAATAATTTAAGAAATGCAGAATTAATTTTAAAAACGCAAAATGTTCGATTTACTATTTATACTAAAAAATCTAAAATTATCTATCCTGATAATGCGGTACAGGACAATATTACAAGTGAGCAGTGGAAAAAATTGGAAAATGGTGAAGTTGTTCACCGTACACCGCATATTAATAGACAATTAAAAACAGATATGAAAGCAATTAATATGACCGATATTTTGAAACCTTATTTTTATAATGGTAAATTATATGCGGTTATATCGGTTGGAGCCAATGTTTCTAATATTCAATCCAATATGAGTCAAATGACTCAGAATTTGGTTATTGCGTTTATTGTCTCTGTTATCGCTGGAATTATTTTGAGTTATCTTTTAGCGAGATACTCTGTTTCTAGAATTAATCGATTGAGACGTGCAACTCGAATGGTTGCTGATGGTAATTTTGATGTGCATATCGAAAGTAGACATCGAGATGAAATAGATGATTTGGCACAAGATTTTGATGGCATGGTTTCTTCATTGAAAGAATCAGAGAAAGAAATAAAACGTCAAGAAGAACGTCGTAGACAATTTATGGCTGACGCTGCACACGAAATGCGTACACCGTTGACAACTATTAACGGACTACTTGAAGGGCTAGCATACGATGCAATTCCAGAAGAGAGCAAAGGGAAGAGCATTGAACTAATGCAAAGTGAAACTAAGCGATTAATCCGATTAGTCAATGAAAATTTAGACTATGAAAAAATTAGGACAAATCAAATTACGCTAGCACCAAGTAATTTTGATGCGGTTATTGTTTTGAATAACATCGTTGAACAACTAACAAAAAAAGCAATAGAAGCCGACGATAAGATTGAATTAAGTGTTCCTAAAAACTTAATGGTTTTTGCGGATTACGATCGATTTGTGCAAGTTATTTTTAACATTACGCAAAACGCCATTCAATTCACTCAATCAGGAACGATTCATATTTCAGCTGAACGTGGTTACCATGAAAGTATCTTTAGGATTACTGATACAGGTATTGGCATGACAAAAGACCAGCTAGAAAATATTTGGGAACGTTACTACAAGGCAGATCCATCTCGTAAGAGTACTAAGTACGGAGAATCAGGATTGGGATTATCAATTGTTCATCAATTAATGCAACTTCATAACGGAAAAGTTGAAGTGATGAGTACTGAAGGAAAAGGGACAACGTTTACATTGACGTTTCCAAATCAAGAAAATGAATAAATAGTTAAAAAATTATTAAAGAATGATTTCTATATACAAATAGAAATCGTTCTTTTTTGTGATATAGATGTAATTCTGTTACACTAAAAAGCGGTTAATAAGATTATTAACTAAGTTTAATATTACAAAATTGTTAGGTTAGTATGACATAGATGAATGCTAAACGGGGGAAAAAAAGTGTATACTATATTCATTCTAAGGGGGATGTGATAAATATGAGCCAAAAATGGCATGATTTAAAAGAAAATGAAGTTTTTATGTTTATCGTTCGAACTGCCTTTTATTTTATTGTATTGGCGATGCTAGTTTACCTGTATTCATTTAAAGGTATAAGTAATGGTACGTTTATCTATAATGAATTTTAAAGGAGAGCAAAGACATGATAAAAAATGTAATTAATCAAATTGATATGATCGCAATGTCCGATCCCAATCGCATTGTTTACAATGATTTGGGTGAGACAAATACTTATCAACAGTTAAAAGAAAAATCTGATGCATTAGCATTGCATTTGATTGAATTAAATTTAGATAATAAACGTCCAATTATGATATATGGAAATCAAAAATTTAATATGCTAGTGGCTTTTTTAGGAAGCGTTAAAGCAGGGCACGCATATATTCCAATTGATTCGCACTCACCAGCTGAGCGTTTAGAGTCAATTCAAGAAGTTGCGAAACCAGTCGCTTGTATAGCTGTAGCAGAATTACCTGAAGTTAAACTCGATGTACCTGTAATTTTATCAACTGAATTAACAGAAATTATTGAGAATAATCAAGGGGTAGAAGTTCCTGATCCTAGTTTCCAAGTAACTGGTAAAGATAACTTCTATATTATCTTTACATCTGGTACGACTGGACAGCCAAAAGGGGTTCAAATTAGTCATGATAACTTGATAAGTTACGTGAACTGGATGATAGAAGATTTCTCTCTACCAGAACATCCCAATAGTCTATCTCAGGCACCATACTCATTTGATTTATCAGTAATGGACTTGTATCCTACATTAACTATGGGTGGTAAGTTATCTGTTTTACCTCAAGAAGTGACGGATAATTTCAAAGTTCTTTTCCAAACGTTACCTACTCTGGACTTACAAGTTTGGGTTTCAACACCATCATTTATTGATATTTGTTTATTAGAACCAACGTTTGATGATAAACATTTACCAGATCTTAGTCGATTCTTATTTTGTGGTGAAGAATTAACTCACAAAACAGCTGCAGCATTGAAGCAAAGATTCCCAATGGCTAAGATATTTAATACGTATGGTCCTACGGAAGCAACAGTTGCGGTTTCGAGTGTTGAGATTACTGATGCTATTTTAGAACAATACCCACGATTACCAATTGGTTATGCCAAATCAGATACAAAGATGGTTGTAGTTAATCCAGAAAATGAACTAGTACCAAATGGTGATGAAGGTGAATTAATTATTGCTGGACCTAGTGTCTCAAAAGGTTATCTTAACAATCCTGAAAAAACGGCCAGTGCTTTTTTTGAAATGGATGGCGTAGCTGCCTATCGAACTGGTGATGCAGCAATCATAAATTCTGAAGGGATGTTGTTATATCGTGGACGAATTGATTTCCAGGTTAAACTACATGGTTACCGAATTGAATTAGAAGAAGTTGACCATCATGTGTCATCGCATCCATTTGTAAAACAAGCAATCACTATTCCAAAATATAATAAGGATCATAAAGTGGTTCAATTAATTGCGTATGTTGTTCAAAATGATAATCCAGTTGAACGAGACTCAGAATTAACAGTTGAAATTAAAAAATACTTGTTAGATACAATGATGTCATATATGATTCCACAGAAGTTTGTTTATGTTGATGTTTTACCATTAACGCAAAATGGTAAAATTGATCGGAAAACACTAATAAATGAGGTGAATGCTTAATGGTATCATTCCAACCTTATGTCAATCCGATGTACTTTCTATATCTTATTGTTGTTTTAATTCCAATTATTGTTGGTTTGCTTAATGGTAAAAGATTTAGATTGTATGAAACGTTAATTTCATTACTCTTTATTTTCTTAATATTTGGCGGTCCAAAACTTCACGAAGGCTTTAATTTACTTATTTATATAATTTTTGAAGTCTTACTTATCGGTTTATACATGAATTATCGTAGTAAGTATAATCAAACGTGGGTTTTTATTATGGCTGTCCTTTTAGCGATAGCACCATTATCCATCGTAAAAATAACACCAGCCATTAATAATGGTATACCATCAATTATTGGCTTTTTAGGAATTAGTTATTTAACGTTTAAAGCGGTTCAAATGATTATGGAATCGCGAGATGGTAGTATTAAGAAATTTGATTTGATGCTAACCTTACAATTTTTATTGTTTTTCCCAACTATCTCATCGGGACCAATCGATCGTTACAGACGGTTTGTTAAAGATTATCAAAATGTCCCAAGTCGAGAAAAATATTTAGAAATGTTACAAAAGGGTGTATTTTACATTTTCTTAGGTTTCTTATATAAATTTTTACTAGCATACCTATTTGGTACGATGCTGTTACCTCACGTCGCACGTATTGCATTACTAGACGGTGGTATATCGTGGGCCTTAGTTGGTTACATGTACACGTACAGTATGGATTTATTTTTTGATTTTGCTGGTTATAGTTTATTCGCAGTTGGTATCAGTTACTTTATGGGAATTGAAACACCTCCTAACTTTAATAGACCTTTCATCGCACACAATATTAAAGACTTTTGGAATCGTTGGCACATGACACTTTCATTCTGGTTCCGTGATTTTGTTTATATGAGATTAGTCTTTTTTATGATGAAACATAAATTAATTAAAAGTCGAATAACAACAGCTATTGTTGGTTATTTTGGATTATTCTTACTCATGGGATTTTGGCACGGGGTTACTTGGTATTACATTGCCTATGGCCTATTCCATGCGATAGCTATCGTCATTAATGATGCATGGCTCAGATTTAAAAAGAAACATAAAACCAGTATTCCAAGTAATAAATTTACAGAAATTTTTGCAATCTTTATTACGTTTAACATCGTTTGCTTAAGTTTCTTAATCTTTTCAGGATTTTTGGACAAACTATATTTTTCATAAAATAGATAATTAGAGGAGAATTGATATGAACACAAAAGATAAAGTTTTAGATATATTAGAAGAGACAACAGGTAGCGCAGAAGTTAGAAATAATTTAGATTTAAATGTTTTTGATGAAGGCCTATTAGATTCAATGGGTTCAATTCAATTAATCTTAGAATTACAAAATGAATTAGGTGTTGATATTCCAATTTCAGAGTTTGAACGTTCTGAGTGGGCAACACCAAATTTAATTATTGCAAAAGTAGAAAGCTTGATCTAAATGGGATTGAAAAAGAAGTTATTCATGATCATTGGGCCTGTTGTTTTGGCTGTTGCATTACTATTAGCCATACTACTTGCACCAGTCAATTATAATTTCAGTTCTGCAAAAACTGAAGAAAAAGCAGCAGTATCGCAATCTACTTTAATTTTAAAGGGCTCTGCTATTCGTCAAAAGGCATTAGATGATGGTTATGTGGCATTTATCGGTTCATCCGAATTTTCACGGATGGATTCGATGCATCCTTCAGTTTTAGCGAAAAAATATAATCGTTCATATCGTCCATTTTTAATGGGAACTGGTGGGACACAATCGCTTAATCATTATTTTTATTTACAAGGTATCAAAAATCAATTAAGAAATAAAAAAGCAGTTATGGTGGTATCACCACAATGGTTTGTTCCTAATGGTGTAAGAAAGCAGGTATTTAATAATTTTTATTCACCATTACAAACAACAGAGTGGTTACTATCTGCAAATGCTAACAGCCTGTCAGATCGTTATGCTGCCAACAGATTTATTACTTTAATGTCTGGTGAAGGAAATGAATCTGTACTGAATGCAATGCATAAAATTGCTGAAGGACAGTCGTTATCTGAAGCGGATGCTACGATGCTTCGCTTGAAATTAACGATTTTGAATCATGAAGATCAATTATTCTCAGGTTTTCCGATGGCCGATCGAACACAGACTATCGACAAACAAACTAAGAACCTTCCAGCAAAATATGATTTAAATAAATTAAATATTCTTGCCGGTAAATATGGTGCTAAATGGACAACCAATAATGATTTTGCAATCAAAAATAGTTATTGGGATAAAAATAAGCTTAACAAAAAAATTGGTAAGCTTGCAGGTACACAGACTAAATTAAATTATGATCATTCTGTTGAATTTTCAGATTTCCAATTAATTTTAAATCAGTTTGCTAAAGAACATACTGACGTCTTGTTTATTATTCCACCTGTAAACCAACGTTGGGCAAGTTATACTGGACTATCGTCGAAGATGCTAGCTAACTTTGATGGTAAGGTTACAAAGCAATTGAAATCCCAAGGATTTAATAAAATTGCTGATTTCAGTAAAGATGGTAATGAAGAATACTTCATGGAAGATACGATTCATTTAGGTTGGAAAGGTTGGGTTGCGGTTGATAGTTATGTGAACCCATTCCTGACTCAAAAACAAGTTAAACCTAAATATCATTTAAATAATTATTATTACTCAGAAGATTGGCAACAAGAATAAAAAATAATTGGAATAAACCCTTATTGCATATGCAATGAGGGTTTATTCTATTATAGGAGATTCTGCAAAGGGAATGATTTGCGGTTGAGTAAGTAACTCTGTCTGTTTAGTTGTGATAATAATGCTTAAATCTAATTGGCAGGTTAATTCTGTGACTAAATCAATGAAGAATCTTGTTTCTATTATTGAAAATTCATCAATTAAGCCTGATAAAATGATCACCGAATAATCGTTTAAGATAGCTCTAAAAATTAAAATAAGTGTTTCATCAAAGTGACTTAAATCAGTCGTTTTTTTGTTGATAAAATTCGGTGAATAGTGGTGAAAATATTGTCCATAAATTAATTTTGAAATAGTTTTATATGTTTTTTTGTGCTGTTTCTTAGATGTTAAACCCATATTTTGTGTGATAGTTAGATAAGGAACTATTAAGCTTAGTTCTTCAATTGTGATTAAAGTAACTAAATTTGAATTAATAAAGTCTTGATTTTCAAGTTGATTTACGAATTCAAATGATTTATCTAAAATGATTGAAACCGAATGGGTAGGGAATAATGAGGTTAATGATTGAGTTGTATTAGTGTATTTTTTTAGTTGCATTGTGATGCCTCCTATAATTTAATGAGATGAGTTACGGGTAGAGAATAAGACAGATAGGAATGAAATAAGGCTAATAGTTATACCGCCAGCAAATAGATATGCAGAATTAATGAATGATTCTTGCGAGATTAATGTACTAAATTGTACGTTTGTAGAGGAAATTAAAAAATTCCCATTAAAATTGGTTAATTTATGTGACAGTAATTCTAATAACTCAGAGGATATTTCTGAGGGAGAAAGTTGCATAGCTAATGAATGGGTTAGCCAATAAATATTTAGTTCTCTCAGCAATGAAGTATAGTTATTTTTAAAGAAGAAAATTAAAATTATCACTAAAATTAATGCTGCTATAAAGATAATAAGGACTTCAAGAGCGAATGCAAATGCGACTTTAGGCTGACTTTCGCCGATATTGTGTAAACTAAGATATTCGTTGATACGCTTGTTGATGATTTTTTTATAAACAACAATACTGATAGTAATACCCGCTATCAATAACCCAATAATAATAGGGTAGATTAGGCTGACTTGTTGTTTATGAATATCTGTTAAGACACTAAGTAAATTAGAACTAGATGTACTATTAACATTAATATGAGCAAGCATTTTTTTAAAACTTTTAAATGATTCAAATGAAATTTGATTAAATAATAAGTTTGAGAGACCGATTAGTATTGTGAAAAAAAATATGATAAATAACCCAACTGTTTGTTTCTTATGATAAAAAATACTAGATAATGATTGTAGAATTAAAGACATAATGACACCTCTTCGATTAATCTATATGACTAATTTTAAATAATAGTTATGAACATTATGTGAAGTTGTTTAGAATAAAAAAATAAACGTTACCGAAATTTATTTTTCGGTAGCGTTTATTTTGAACTGGTACTTGAACTTGAACTTGTAACAGTTTTTGAAGAAGAACTTGCAGTTGGTGCCTTTAATTCAGGAGCATCTGTTTGATATAAGGTTGTTGTCGACTTATTGCCATGTTTTGAATAGAGGCTTGTCGAATTGTTTTTAAGCGTTTCTTGTAATTTTAGTAATTTACTATATTGATTCTTATAGTTATAGTCACTTGGTTGCGTTGGCTTAAAATTCTTTGGTGTATAGTAACGTAATAAGTTTTGATTATTGACTGTATCCGATAAATTTAGTTCGGTACTGACTTTTGTCTGATCTTTCTTTATTGTTTCCTTAACAATTTTAGAAGGGTGCGTAACTTCTTTACCTGTTACATTATCATAAATTGTAGAATCTAAAACAGTATAATTAGGTGTAATGAAGTTTTCATTTCTAAACGCAACTGTCTGATCGTGATTCTTAGAAAATAAATCTGTCCCAAATTGAACATATGATGACGAATCTAGGCCTAATAAGTGAAGAAGGGTAGGTAAGACATCAACTTCACCACCATATTGATTTTGGATGCCACCATTTTTACTTCCAGGAATATTAATCATAAATGGAACACGTTGTAATTGTGTATTATCAAATGAGCTCCATGTTTCGGATGATTTACCAAGAAGTTTAGCAAGCTTCACATTTCTTGAATTTGAAATACCGTAATGGTCACCATAGAGGACAACCATTGTATTATTAGATAATCCAGATTTTTTTAAGTATGTGAAAAATTCTTTAACTGATTCGTCTAAATAATGAGCCGTTTGGAAGTAATTATTAACAGACGTATCACCTGTATCTGGAACTTCAAAGTCTTTATTTTTTGAATCAATATCAAATGGGAAATGATTTGACACGGTAATGAATTTTGCATAAAAAGGTTGCTGTAATTTTTCTAAATATTTAACTGAATCATTGAATAATAACTTATCTTTTAGACCGTATTCTAGAGTGTTATTTGCAGACGTATCATAATAACTTGAATCAAAGAAGTATTGGTATCCCATACTTTTATAAACGGAATCTCTGTTCCAAAATGATCCAATATTACCGTGGAAAACAGCACTAGAATAACCAGCGGTTTGATTTAAGATAGCGGGAGCTGCTTCAAATGTATTTTCGGATCCAAGAGATGTGAAAACAGATCCTTGAGGTAATCCATAGATACTTGTTTCTAAGAGATTCTCAGCATCAGATGTTTTACCTTGTCCGACTTGATTGAAAAAATTAGGAAAACTATAAGTTTCTTTACCATTGTATAGAGAATTTAAGAAGGGTGTGACTTCTTTTCCATTCACCTTAAAGTTAATTAAAAATTGTTGAAAACTTTCTAAATGGAGCACAATAACATTTTTACCTTTTGCGATACCATACATATTTGGATTAGGTGCTGCATAATGTGACTTTGTAAAATCAAGGACATCATTTAAATCAGAACTTTCAGCAGTATCGCGAACCCGATTGTTTTTAACTGTTTTGAAACTGTCGTAGACGGTATATGAATCAATTCCTAAGTATTTAACAATATAATTACGATCAAACGTTCTCGTAATTAATTGTGGTCGGTCAATTTCGCCTAATGTTAAACTTGCCAATGTTAGCATTATTGAGAATGATGTAATTGCAAACGCGTTAAGTTTACTGAATGGTCGAGTGTTAAATTTTAAATAGCGAGTTAAGAATAAGCAAATAATAAGCACTAAGTCAATGACGTAAAAAATATCGTGTGGTTTCATTAAAGCAAAAGAGCTGCCACTAATACCTTCAGAAACTTTAGAATAACCTAACATTGTATTAATTGTCATAAAATCAGTAAATTCTCGATAATAAATAACATTAAAAAATAGTAATGCTGAGTTCGCAATGTAAATTAAAAACATAGTCAAATATGAAATAACTGGTTTTTTAATGTATAATGCAAGTCCGAGTAGTAGCATGGTTGTGCCAAGTGGATTTAACAAAAGGACAAAGTATTGATAAATTCCTGAAACACCAAGGTTAAAATCAATAAGATATGCAGTAATTGTTTTTAACCAGAAAAGAAACAGAAGTAGGGTGAAAAATCCAAGCTTTGTGTTTAGAAATGTTCTAAATCGTTTGAGTGTCTGCACGGTTTGAACCGTCCTTTCGAGTATAATCAAATTAAAATCGTAACTGTAGTTTACAGTCTATATTAAATTTGTGTCAATTGATGCTAAGCTTTGTTAATGCATTTTTAACTTATTAAATTTACATGAAAAATAATGGTACATACTAAAATATCATGTTTTTATTTGTTAATATAGGAGAAGATGGAAGGTGAGGTTGAAAGAATGTTATTTTTATCAAAATTATATGAATACGTTTTACATCATTACTCACAAGGTATTAACCACTTTCCATTAATCCATCTTATTTTTTTAAGTGTTGATAAAACAATTTTTTACTTAATCGTGTATCTTGTTATTCGAGTAAGTATAGGGTTGTATCAAAAGAAAAAAATAAACTTCAGAACAGAATTTGTAAGGCTATTATTAGTTGCGTACCTCGTTTTATTAGTTGAATTGACGGTATTTAGATATGTCTATTTCCCATGGGATATCCGATTGAATTCAACCTATAATTTTCATTCTATCAATTGGACACCGTTAATTGAAACAATTAAACTGACAAATGGACAATCTTTGTTCGATTTCGTGTATAATCTATATGGTAACATTCTTTGGTTTGTTCCGTTAGGAATTATTTTACCCAGTCTAAAGCAATTTAAAAAGTATTCTCTAGTAAAAACAATGTTGGTTGGTATTTGTTTATCAATCGCTATTGAATGTGGACAGTTTGTACTAGGATCCGGAGTTAGTGATATAGATGATATCATTTTTAATTCATTGGGTACATTGATAGGCTGTGGGCTATATCTTATCTTAAATCAAATATTAAATAAAAAAGACGTTAAAAAATAGAAGGAGTGCTAGTCATTGAGAAAAGTAGAAATTATTTCACATGCAGCAAAAAAGTTTAAAAATGGATACCCATTAATTGATAAGGAAGATTTACAAACAACTCGTGATTTTAAAGAAGGAGAATGGGTTGCATTAACGCTACATAATCAATTTGTCGCTTATGGTTATTTTGCAGAACAAAATCGTGGGGATGGCTGGATTTTTTCACGAAATGAAGAATCACGTATTGATGAAGATTTTTTCTCAAAATTATTTAATAACGCTCGAATGAACCGTAAATCATTATTTACTAATAAGGAGACGAATGCCTTTCGTTTCTTTAACGGTGAAGGTGAAGGTATCGGTGGATTAACAATTGATTATTACGACGATTATTATGTATTTACTTGGTATAGCTTAGGTCTTTACCAACACAAAGATATGATTTATAGTGCATTTTCTGATGCAGTTACAAGTTATAAAGGTATTTATGCTAATCTTCGTTACGATACAAAGGGTGAACCATCAACATTCAAAGTTCGTGGAAAAGATGCACCTACGCCACTTATTGTTCAAGAAAATGGCCTTCAATTTGCTGCATATCTTAATGAAACAACGACAGGACTTTTCTTAGAACAACGTGAAATGCGTAAAGCAATTATGAATAAATATGCTGAAGGAAAACTTGTGTTTAACGGATTTAGTAATACAGGTGCAACATCAGTTGCTGCATCAGTAGGTGGCGCACTTAAAACAGTTAGTGTAGATGTGAATAATAAAAATATTGATCGTACAAAAGAACAATTTGTACTTAATAATATTGATCCTGAAAAACAAGAAATTCGTGGAATGGATGTTTTCGGCTATTTAGATTATGCAAAGAAACACCATATTAACTATGATTTAGTTATTTTGGATCCACCAAGTTTTGTACGTTCAAAGAAAAGAACATTCTCAGTTCAAAAAGATTATGTTCAACTTGCTGAAGATGCTATTGATATTACACAAAAAGATGGTGTTATCATGTTCTCAACTAATTCGGCAGGATTGACGCTCAAAAAATTAAAAGAACAAATCACAGAAGCTTTTGCTAATAAGAATCGTTCATTTACATTACTTGAAACATTCCGTTTATCAAGTGACTTTGTAACAAACAAGGAATATCGTCAAGGTAATTATTTAAAAACGTTAGTTATTAAAGTTGATTAATTAAAAAACAATCCTATTTATTATTAAATAGGATTGTTTTTTTTCGTAAAATATAAAAAATTCATAAAAACAAAATGCTTGTAATTAAACGTTTATGAGTGTTTTTGATGGATTTCGAATGTAACCCGTTTCAAATGTTGCTAAAGCTATCATCAAATTTTTGTTTTAAGGGTTGTAAATACGGTTACTTTACTGCTAAAATAGTTAAATCGCGAAAAAAGAATAAAAGAGAGAGAGTAGAGGATTTAATTAATTATGATTATCTTAATGGCAGTAATCCCTGCAATTGCATGGGGTAGTATTGGACTTATAAGTGGAAAACTTGGCGGAACTGCCAACCAACAAACAGTTGGTATGACATGGGGTGCCTTGATTTTTGGAATTGCCATTTATGGTATTTATCAACCAGAAATGGACACAAAAGTCTGGATTATTGGTATCGTTTCTGGTTTATTTTGGAGTTTAGGTCAAAATCAACAATTCCATGCTATGAAAGCAATCGGAATCTCAAAAACAGTTCCTGTTTCAACAGGCTTACAGTTAGCTGGTAATGCGTTGGCAGGTGTCATACTGTTTAATGAATGGAAGACAACTCAAATGGTTGTGATTGGTACTATAGCGATGATCGTTATTATTGCTGGTGCTGCTTTGACATCATTGAGAGATAAAAAAAATTCAGTTCTATCTGATTCAGAAAAAAATGAGAATACTGCTGCTGGTGTACGTGCTATTATTTTGTCAACAATTGGTTACGTAGGTTATACAATTGTTGTTCATTATGCAACAGTGGGCATGACTGCTGATGAATCACGTGCATTTACAATGGCAACAATCTTGCCACAAGCTGTTGGTATGGTTATAGGTGCTGGATTTGTTGCGCTTATTGCAAATGAAGTTATTATGCACTCATCAACTTTTAAAAATGTATTAACGGGACTTATTTGGGGCGCTGGTAACATCTTTATGTTCTTATCAATTCCTAAATTAGGTCAAGCTGTTAGTTTTTCATTTTCTCAAATGGGAGTGGTTATTTCAACATTCGGTAGTATCTACTTATTAGGAGAAAAGAAGACTAAGCATGAGATGATTTATGTCACACTTGGATCAATATTTGTTATTTTAGGTGTTATTATGTTAGGAATTATGAAAACTTTATAAAATGGTGAAGGAGTGTTAATCGATGGATTTAAGGAAAAAAGAATTTGCGACAACTCATCATGTTAGTAAATTAAAAAGAACCCTTAAAACCGGTGATCTCATTCTTTTAGGGTTAGGCGCAACAGTTGGTACAGGTATTTTCGTTGTTACGGGGAATGCTGCCAGTCAAGAGGCTGGTCCTGCCCTTATTTTGTCGTTTATTATTGCCGCAATTGCAGTTATAATGAACGGCTTTTCTTATGCAGAATTTTCATCAAGAATACCAGTTTCTGGTGGTTCGTATAATTATGTTTATGTTATTTTTGGTGAGTTTATAGCCTGGTTCGTTAGTTGGTTTACCATTTGTGAATATATTCTAGCGGGGGCTTCTGTTGCCTCAGGTTGGTCTGCGTATATGCAGGGGTTCTTGATAGGGCTTAATATCCACCTGCCTGTTGCGCTGAGTGCATCGTATAATGCAGCAAGAGGGTCATATATCGATATTATTGCTGTTATAATTACGTTAGTCGTTACATGGTTAACAACATTTGAAGCAAAAAAGGCACTACGTTTAAGCAAAATAATGGTATTTGTAAAATTTGCGATTATTCTTTTATTTATAGTAGTGGGTGTTTTTTACATTAAACCTGGTAACTGGCAACCCTTTATGCCATTTGGTACAAGTGGGGTAATGAGTGGGGCCGCATTAGTATTTTTTGCCTTTTTAGGGTTTGAATCTATTGCGATGGCATCAGACGAAGTAATTGATCCGCAAAAGACAATTCCAAAAGGAATTATTGGTGCGATAAGTATTTCTGCTATTTTTTATATTATTGTTACGTTAGTATTAACCGGAATTGTCCCGTATACACAATTAAATGTTAGTGATCCAGTTGCATTTGCGATGCGATTTGTAAATCAGAGTATTATTGGAAATATAATCTCGGTAGGTGCAATAATAACGCTTCTAAGCGTCTTAATTGCATTAGCCTATGGTTTATCGAGAATGATTTATTCGGAGGCGAGAGACGGATTATTGCCCCAATACTTAGCAAAAATTAGCGATAAGACGAATGCGCCCAAAGCAGCATCATGGACAGTCGGTATTTTTATTGCGATTGCAAGTGGGTTAGTGTCTATTGAAAGTTTAGCCAAATTGACTAATATTGTAACGTTAACCGTACTTGTTATTTTGGCTTTGGCATTAATAAGTTTAAGGAAACAATTTGGTGAACCTAGTAAAGGCCAATTTAGAGTTCCATTTGTACCATTGTTACCAATCTTGTCTATAATTATTTCAGTCTATTTGATGATTCAGTTACCGATTAATATCTGGGTTGCCTTTCTAATTTGGATTATTATAGGATTAGTTGCTTATTACGGTTACGGATATTCTCATAGTAAACAAAAAAAATAACGGAATTTGTAATTAAAGTTCTGTTTGACTGTTATATTTTCTACTAAGTATTGTATAATGTAAGTTGTTAAATAAAGAATATGAGGGAGATAATTAAAATGGCACATATTTCATTCGATAGTTCTAACTTATCAAAATTCGTCCAAGACAATGAACTTGGCGAAATGCAAGCACTTGTTACTGCAGCAGATAGTGAATTACGCAACGGTACAGGGGCAGGTAGTGATTTCCGTGGATTTTTAGATTTACCTAAAGACTACGATAAAGAAGAATTCGCTCGTATTAAAACAGCAGCTAAAAAAATTCAATCTAATTCAGAAGTTTTAGTCGTTATCGGTATTGGTGGTTCATATTTAGGTGCTCGCGCAGCTATTGAATTCTTAAACCATACATTCTATAACTTATTACCAGCTGAAAAAAGAAATGCACCTCAAATCTTATTTGCTGGAAATTCAATTAGTCCTTCATACGTACATGATTTAGTAGATTTAATTGGTGATCGTGATTTCTCAGTTAATATTATTTCTAAATCAGGTACAACAACAGAACCTTCAATTGCTTTCCGTGTTTTCAAAGAAAAATTAATCGCAAAATATGGTAAAGAAGAAGCTAACTCACGTATCTACGCTACAACTGATCGTAAAGTTGGTGCCTTAAAAGTTGAAGCTGATTCTGAAGGCTATGAAGCATTTGTTATTCCTGATGACGTTGGTGGCCGTTTCTCAGTTCTTACTGCTGTTGGTTTATTACCAATTGCTGCTTCAGGTGCTGATATTGATGCCTTGATGCAAGGTGCTGAAGACGCACGTGTTGAATATTCAGATGCTGATTTAACAAAAAATGAAGCATATCAATACGCAGCTTTACGTAATATTTTATACCGTAAAGGTTACACAACTGAAATTCTAGAAAACTACGAACCAAGTTTACAATATTTCTCAGAATGGTGGAAACAATTGATGGGCGAATCTGAAGGTAAAGATCAAAAGGGTATTTACCCATCTTCAGCTAATTTCTCAACTGATTTACATTCATTAGGCCAATATATTCAAGAAGGCCGTCGTAACTTGATGGAAACTGTAATTAATGTGGGAACTCCCGTTAATGATACTGCTATTCCTGAAGAAGAGGGCGATCTTGATGGCTTAGGCTACTTAGAAGGTAAGACAATGGACTTTGTTAATACAAAGGCTTTCCAAGGTGTTGTTTTAGCTCATACTGATGGTAATGTTCCTAACATGATTTTGAACATTCCTACACAAGACGCTTACACATTAGGATATACAATTTACTTCTTTGAAGCAGCTGTAGCTGTATCTGGTTACTTGAATGGAATTAACCCATTTAACCAACCAGGTGTTGAAGCATACAAAAAGAACATGTTTGCCTTACTTGGTAAACCTGGCTTCGAAGACCTTTCAAAAGAATTAAATGCACGTCTTTAAGATAAAAAAGTTATAAAATAAAAATCGTCTGAACTTTTAAAAGTTCAGACGATTTTTATTTGGAATAAATTAGTTCTTTTTGATCATTTTGTAATTTTCGTCATAATATTTACCATTACGAATATCATCTGGCATACCAACATAAGGTTCTTCATTGATAACATCTTCGTTATTTTGACCGGCATCACCGATGTAAGTGATTGTAGCAAATTCTGGGACAACCATTTTAGGATATGTTTCGTATTTTTCACGAGATTCTTCCATCAAATCGATATGGTCATTTTGGTAAGTAACTGTAATTTCAGGATGTTCTTGAACCCATTTAGGGAAGAAGATTGTTCCGTTAATTTTCATTTCGTTAGGTAAGAAATCTAGAGCGACATCAGTACCTGTAGGTTCTGTCCAAGCAATTTTATAAATACCTTCAGTAAGCATAACGATGTGAGCTTCTTGATCAGTTACCCAACGTCCAGCAACCATACCACCATGGATACGGTAGTCAACAGTATGATCATTTTTAGCGTACCATTCATATTCCCAACCGTTATCGTAAGTATATACAAAATGTGTACCTAAGAAATCATCTAATGTTTTAAACTTTTTTTCTGTATTTGTCATAATTTTTGTTCTCCTTTAAAGTGTTTATTTATACATGTAAAAGTTTACATGTTTTTGTTTACTTGATTATAGTATACTGATAAGTATTAAAAGTCAAGTTAAGGGGAAAAATGGCAAAAAAAAATAAATTACAATATATTATTTTAGGATTATTGAATCAAGAACCATTATCGGGGTACGATATAACTAAAGCATTTACGACTGATATTGGAGAATTTTGGCAAGCAGGACATAGTCAAATTTATCCTGCTCTTAAAATAATGGAAAAAGATGGATACATTACGCATGAAATTGAAATAGCAGGTACTAAGTTAGAAAAGAAAATATATTCTATTACATCACAAGGTAAAAAAGTTTTAATGGATTGGTTAGTATCAGATAGTGGGGAATTAAAACCGATTAAAGACGAATTTATTTTGAAACTTTATTTTATTAAAAATAAAGATGACGTTCAATTACAGCAAAGATTAATTGAGCAATTACAGTTACATCAAGTAAAATTAGATCATCTTGAAGGAAGAATGAAATTAATTTTTTTCTCAGAAGAAGAAATCAACAAACAATATGGTCATTATTTGATTTTAGATCATGCAATTGAACGAGAAAAATACTGTGTTAAGTGGTTTAAAAAGTATCTTAATTAAATAATAGACGCTTATAAAACGTCTATTATTTTTTTATTGAAGGTCTTTTTTTCTAATCTTAATCTTTTTGACTTATAAATTATGCTAGAATATGGTTATTAAACAAAAAATAAAAGGGCGGTTTCTATTTTGAAAAGAATGACGAAATATGTATTATTTTTATCTAGTGTGATAGTAGGTATTGGTATCGGAGCATATCAGGCCTCGGCTAATACTTCGAAGCCTGAAGGTGTGATGGGGTCAAATGTACCTGAATCATTAGTTAAATCAGCATCTTTATTGAGTAAATCGGCTACAAATCGCGATAATTCAATTCCTGATTTATCAGAATTTCAAGGATCATTTACAGATGCACAAGCTAAAGTATTAAAGAAAAATTTTAAATTTATTATTTTACGTGTTCAATATGGGTCAAATCGTAAAGATTTAGTGATTGATCATAATATTGCGATGATGAAGAAATATAATATTCCATATGGTGTTTATTCATTTAGCCAATATGAAAATGTTGCTGATGCTAGAGTAGAAGCGAAAGACTTATATAACCGTGCCAAGGATGCTAAGTTCTTTGTCAATGATTATGAAGATCAAACGGTTACGAATGCTAGCAAAGCAAATACTAACGCCACAACAAAAGCCTGGGCTGATGAGATGGCTAAATATGTAGGTAATCGTAAAATTATACTTTACTCTTATGCTAGTTTTATGAAAACATATGCCAGTACGGCTGTTAACGCATATGATGGTTTTTGGTTAGCTGCATACCAAAGTAATGAGCCAATGGAAACAAGTCATTCGTTATGGCAATATACAAGTAACTTTACAAATCATGGTTTATCAGGGGTTGGAAACATTGATGCAAGTATCATGTCTGGTAAAAATGCTGATTGGTTTTTAAGTGCATCAACAGATAACAAACCAACAGAAAGTACACCACCCACGAACGCAGCTGGGAAAGCACAAAGTTATAATGAATTAGTTTCAATTAAAAAATCTGGATATAATGTTTGGGGTAATTTTAGTTGGAATAAAGTTAAAAATACGACAACTGGAAAAATTGGAAAAGTTTATAGCGCAAAATATTACTATAATCACAGTAATGGTAACAAATATTACTCATTGTACGATAGTAAAGGCAAATGGGCTGGATATGTAAATAGTAACGCAATGGAGGTTGCTTCAGCTAAAGAATTTAAAGCAACCGCTAAAATTACTAAACGTGATTATACTATCTGGAGTAATTTTTTCTATACGTCAGCAAAAGGAACAACAGCTAATTATTATGGTCAAAACTTAAATGTCAGATACAGATATACATTGGGTAATGGTAACGTCTATTATTCACTTTATAATAATGCAGGTACATGGTTAGGTTATATGAATAGTAATGCTTCAAATTTAGTTTATTCATCATATGATAAGATTGTTTCTGTTAAAAATAGCTATACTATCTGGGGTAATTTTAATTGGACAAGTAAAAAAGGATCTACAGTTACTAACTCCGGACAGACATACAATGCTAAATATGCGTATAAGATTAATGGTAATACGTATTACTCACTATATAATGGTAATAATGTTTGGAAAGGCTATGTTAACAGTAATGCTACGAATACCTTAGTAGCTAAATCATTAAAGGCAAAGGTCAAAATTAGCGATAAAGGTTATAATGTCTGGGGTAATTTCTTGTGGTCATCTAAAAAAAGTACTTCTAGTAATTACTATGGTCAAACATATAACGTTAGATACAGATATACTACAGGAAACGGAAATATTTACTACTCACTTTATAACGATGCCGGTAAATGGATGGGTTATGTGAATAATAAAGCAACTAGCCATATTTATACTAAATACAATAAAATTGTCTCTGTTAAAAGAAGCTATGATATCTGGGGTAATTTTAATTGGACGGTAAAAAAAGGGTCAACTATAGCTAACTCAGGTACGAAATATACAGTAAAATATGCTTATTCAATTAATGGCAATAAATATTACTCGATATACAATGCAAATGGTAAGTGGCAAGGATATGTAAACAGCAACGCATTTTAAATGAAAATAGTTCTAAGTTAATTGTTGTTGATGAATTATGATATTGAAAGACAGTGTGACTTAAAAATGCCTCATAATCGTTAGACCTACGTCTAATAATTATGAGGCATTTTTTATATTGATAAATTTAAAGTTGATTTTGAACGTAACCTAAAGTGCATAGTAGGAACCGGATGATAAATAATTATTTAATTTAAAAATACAGTCATACAACAGCAGCTGATGAGAGGGTATACGGTTATTATTGCAAAAAAAAAACCTACCCGAAGGTAAGTTTCAAAGGCTTATAATTAAGCTTTAACAACGTTAGTTGCTTGTGGTCCACGATCAGAATCTTCAACATCGAAAGTAACTGCTTGGCCTTCGTCAAGTGATTTAAAACCGTCACCTTGGATAGCTGAGAAATGAACGAAAACGTCGTCGCCAGATTCGCGAGTAATAAAACCAAAACCTTTATCTGCATTAAACCATTTTACTGTACCTTGTTCCATAATATGAAACCTCCATGTGCTGTAAGCACTAATATATTTTGCATTTGTTGATTGAACTATTAAAAAGAAGTGTGTTCATAAATGAAACAAATCACCTTTAAATAACCGAACCATAAATACATAAGTTTAATATAACATCTAATGACGATTAATGCAAATGTTATTTGCTCGATTTAGTGTGTTTTTTAAGATAATGCAGTAATTCTGTTTCATTACGAAATTCATGTGGGCTAACTTGATTATGAAGTCGAATCGTAATTTTATTAATTTTGATTCGACCAGTCCAAGTATACGTGTATTCAACGATAAATCTATTATTGAGATCATCCTCATCTAAGCCAAAATTAAGTACGTAAATACGATCTGGAACCATTAATGGATTGAGATGTTCTTTATCGTAATAAATTTTGTTTGCTCTTAAGAATTTTTTTGTCTTACTTAACATAGTGTATAAACCTCCAAACTATTATTATAGTGTATTCAAAATGAAGGAGACAGAATTGAATCGGGGATTTAAGTTGCTGTCACTTTATTAATTTAAGTACCATCATTAAAATATCTCATTTAGTATATCATAAATAGAACATAAAATGAGAAAATACTATATAAATCATTCGGAAAAATTGACAATAAACAAAAACATGTTAAGGTTATAGTAGCTCAATATTAATATTCTTAGTATAAATTATTCAGTTTGATGATTTCTATTCATTTATTCACGCTGGCGCAACCAAGGAGTTGCAAGGATGTAAAGTAGGTAGGGTTACATCGTTTAGAAGTAGAATTAGTAACTTATTTTAAAATTAATTAACTCAAAATTAAATATAAATATTCAGTGAGAAGGCTACCAGCAGAATTTGTTGGTAGCCTTCGTCAATTAAAAATATATATAGCATTAAAAATTAATAGCGGGTATGAATGTTAGAAACTTTAAAATATAACCCTTTATTACTTTATTGAAGTATTTAGAGTGTACATACAAAGGAGGTAGGTATTGTTTACCTGCTTTTTTTAGTGTTTAATATGTGAGTGTATAAAAATAAAGGGGTGTTGGATAATGAAAAGGGTAGTCGTATTATGTGCTTCAACAATGGTTGCATTATTATTAGTTGCATGTGGGAACAGCAATAGTGCAAGTAAGGAATCGTCATCATCTGAGGTAAAATCATCTAGTTTGCAGAAATCAAAAAGTGAATCAAATAAGAAAGAGTCTATAAAAAAAGCAAAAGTATCTTCTGAAAGTAAAGCATCATCAGAATCAGCTGCCAAAGAATCAAGTATGGTAGCTGAAAGGTCATCTAAGGCAGCTAATCTTGTGAGAAATGAATTAAAAAAAGGATTTAGTTTTGCTCCAATCAAATATAATGGTGAGGACATCAGTAAAGCTATGGAAGATGGTACTGCTCCACGGCACTCCCTTTTTGATTTAATTACTCTAGGTTACGCAAAAAGTGATACAGTGGTTCGTACACAGCTGGGAAAAGATAGAGCCTATAATTATACGTATAAGATAACCGATAAGTTTATTATAATGAGGGGTGAATCTGGTTCACATCGCATACCTTACACAATAAAGGGATCACATATAACATATGGAGAATGGATAGAAAAACAATCTAATGGAACAAAGCTTACTTATGAGTTTGCATTAGAAACGACTGCCAAAGATGCAATAGACGCACAGCAAACTCAAAATAAAATATAATGGTTAATTGAAACATCCATACTGTGGATGTTTTTTTGTACGCCAAAATAGAAAATGTCGTACGGGTTATTGCGGCATTTGGGGCTGAACAAACTTAGTATAAAATATCTTTGAATGGTTAAAAATCTAACAAAACCTGCGACTATTAGTATGAAAATATAGATTATGTTGTACAGAGTTTTATAAAAGTGCATAAGGTGAATACGAATATTGATTACCTATCATTTTTAGTGTTTAATTTAAAGGTAAATAAATTTTAGGGGAGTTTCAAAATGAAAAAGGTATTGGTAACGTGTGGGATAGCAATGATGTTATTATCATTAACTGCGTGTGGGAGCAGCAATTCAAAAAAGGATGAATCATCTTCTATTGATTCTAGTAAATCACAAGCAAGTTCAAAGAAAATAGCTAGTTCAATGAGTAGAGAAGTTTCATCGTTAAAAAAAGAAAAAAGTAAATTACAGGAAACGAAAAAACAGGCAAGTAGGAATGTAGGAACTCTGACAGTTCAGCAGATGAAAGACCATCCTAAACAGTCAGCTGTAGCAATCGCTTATTATGGTGCAAATCGTTTTTGGAATGGTTTAACGGATAAAATAGCAGATGGGTTCAATGTTTCAATTAAAACACCTAATTCAAGTACAGTTAAGTATTATATTCAAAAAGGTGATAATCCATATTATAGATTACTGGGGGATGTACATAATACTGTAGCTTATTATGACAATGCAGATAATGAACTACAAAAAGTTGGTATGTCGACAATAGCTACTTATGTAAATCAAAAGTTAACTGATGGTAGTCGAAATACTCTAGTGAATAACGTTATCATCAATGCTAGTGATGATACACAACAATCCAGTGATGGGCTATCAATATCAATTGATGAAGCGATTAAACTGATTATCAAACATGAAAATTCAAATGATAATTACGGCAATTTTAACTTGATAATAACAGATAGAAGTAAAAGTACTATAACTAAAATTAATAATAATGATGATATTCCTGCAGCGTTGGGAGGATACGTACCCTATGGAAATGGTGGTTGGGAAATAGAGTTGGTGTACACGGGTGCAAGTCTTCGAGAAAAATATTACCTAGTGCCTGATCATAACAAAACAACCGTTTCACTTAAAACTATCTCACGCTATTCGACTAGACCAGACATAGATACAGAAAACTTTACGCTAAACCGTTAAATAAATATAATACTTTATAGTGATATTCCATAATGGTTCATTAATGCATTCACAAACGTGAGTGCTTTTTTTGTAAAAAATGAAATATGGAACTGGGAATCTTCAGATAAATACCGGGCCTTAGAATATTAGCTAAAATTTAGAAAAGCAAAATTAATGAATTTCTTAGCATAGTAGCTAAAAAGTATATACACTAATAGTGTTGACGAAAGTGCAAACATTTAAAAAGCTAAAGAAATAAACTATACTATCTAAAATGATCCATCATGAATGATACGGTTGGAAGTACAAACGGTAGCCAGATTCAAAGTGTGAAAAAGTTTAGTGTGAGTTAAATCATCATTTAGTGATTTTTGAGTAACTAGTGATCATTAAAATAAACCTTTTAAGTTACGTAGAGTTTCATAGTATTTCATAGAGTTGGGACAGGTATTGTTTACCTGTTTTTTATTGTTTAATATAGAGGTAAATAAGATATTTGGAGGTAATGCAGTGAGTAAAATATGGGGGTTTATAAAAAAATATAAATGGTTCATTTTACTAGTAATATTGATAGTGACTGTTATCATCCCTTGGGTCATCAATATTTTTATTGGCATTGTTCCAGGAGTAGGTTCGAGTGATGGGTGGCTTGGATTTTGGGGAGGTTATATAGGTTCTTTCATAGGTATTGGTGGTGCAGCTATGTTTGCATATATAAATACAAAGTTTCAGTTAAAAGAGCAAAGAAAAAATGAGTTAAGTAATGCCCTTGCTGTAGAAGATATTAAGAACATATCTAGATTAATTTCTATTAATAATAGATTTACCGCCAATATTATTTTAATGAAAAAAGATATTTTCTCTAAGGGTACATTAGAAACAATAGATGATATTCGTAATTTGGGTACAAAAATTAATAAAGAAAAATTGAATGAAATTACTAATTTGAAGAATGAATATGTAATTTATTTTGAAACATACGTTAGCTATGTACCCGAATTATCAAAAAAATGTGATACCTATCAAGATAATATTGCTACACTTTGGAGTGATTTAATGAAAACATACGATGAACTTACTATGGCAGTAAAATGGTTATTGAAAAATAAAGAAGAAAATATAGAATTGATAGATCAAGAAACTAATAAAATTAATAAAATTTTTACAGCAGTTGCAACAAATATAGACTCTATATCTTTTCCGTTAAATGCAGTGAATAAAATTTTAAAAGGCGAAGCGGCGAGGATAAGGTGTAATAAATAATACCTTATCTATAATTGATGTTTAGGTATTCTTAAAGTAAGTAATAGGGTTAGTGTTAGAACCTGCCAAAACTTGCCATAAAATACTTTATAAAGCTCATCAAAACTCTAGTAAGCTCGTCAAAATGATACTTCATTTATACCTAATATGTTAGCAAATATTAGTATATGGGTGCAGCTATTCATCCCTGGGACTTATTAGATATGTAGGCAAAAATAAGTATTCGGACATTTCGGACCCCCTAAAGGGATGCAATTAAAAAGGTTATCAAGACATTCAAGACACCCTAAAGGAAGTAGATTTAATTAGATGTGATGAAATGACTACGGTTTGTTGAGGGAAAATAAAAAGCACCTACTTAAGAAAGTAGATGCATCAGTACATACATGCCCGTACAGTTTATTTTTTTGACTACGGTTTTGACTACGGTTTGTTGAATCTAGATGAAACCTTATGAAACTCTATGAAAACACTTGATTGGGTAAGTAGGGATCGAACCTACAGATTGCGGATTCAGAGTCCGGCGCCTTACCAGTTTGGCTATTACCCAAGAATAATTAACTTCCTAATTTTAGCGATATAACGGTCTTTTGTCAAATAGAAAATAGTAATATTTTGTTGAAACAATAAGAAATAGTAAAGATGATTAATTATTGATAAAGAAAAGTGATGATTACTTTTCTAATTGATACATAACGTTATAATGAAGGACATAAAGATTGTGTTATGTAGAGAAAGTACAAATGAATAAATTAAGCTAAAGTTTTGCACATTTTATTAAGTTATTATTCTATAGATGGGTTTGAGGCGAACGTATTGGAAATAAAACTAAGACGTGAATTAAAAAAGTTATACATTAGATTATTGATTGCGTGTGTCACAACGTTATTGATAGGTACCACGAAAGTTCTCCTACAATATAAATGGTTATCTTTTGTTATGTGGGCTGCTGCATTGTACTGTCTCGGTTTGTATCTGTATTGTTGTTTTATTCAATTTTTAATTTGGCATAAAAATCATTGACATCAAATCTATATGGGTTATACTTAAAAGAGTATTTTTGCCCAATGGTCAAATTGGTTAAGACGTCGCCCTCTCAAGGCGGAATTACGGGTTCGAGCCCCGTTTGGGCGATAAAAGATGTAATTAATTAGAATATTTAAAAAAGTGATTAAGTAGGGGAATGAAGTGAACCCCCTGAGTTGGAGAAATCTAACTCAGGGGGTTTTACTATGTTCACAGTTGAAATAAAGAAAAAAGT
>NZ_JBXAYF010000007.1:0-62421 GCF_056782175.1 Dellaglioa sp. CoH-56-MRSF-10 | reverse complement strand
GAACACAGAAGTTAAGCTTCTTAGCGCCAAGAGTAGTTGGGGGTCGCCCCCTGCGAGGGTAGGACGTTGCCATGCTATTAAAAATAAAACAATAAAATTTTACGACCGTTGCTGAATATAAAAAAAGGTGTTGTCACAAAGTGACAACACCTTTTTTTATAGTTTTATTTCTCATTACAAAGGAAACACGGTTCCTAAAATCACTAAATCCGTAGGCATTACGTTTAATAATTTTCAATTTATTGTTAGTCCCTTCCTTCAAGTAGGCTATTAGAATAAGGATAGTTAATAGCGTTTTTCACATAGTCTTCATGTTAAATTAAAATGAGTAAACAATTTTTTTAAAAAATTGAATTCAAGTTTTATTAAATGCATGCATAAGTGCATTGTAAATGTGAAATTGATCGTAAACAACTATGGCGTTCGGGAATAACAAAGTTCTCGTAAACTTGGGATACGTATAGTTTATATAAGTAACGATTACTTTAACGTTTTCGCGTGCTTCTAAAATGAACCGGATAAAATACTTAGTCACTTGATAGATTGTTCTAGCAAAAATAGCAGATACTATAGAGCATTTTTTGTTACACTATTACTTAATAATGGATATAAAATTTTTCACATATTAGAAAGACGTTAAATGATAAAACAAGTAGTAAATGATGAGATATAAGTAAAAATTTGATTTGACTATTGATATATATACATTGTATAATGTGTAATGCATTAAAATACATATACTAGATTTATATCGGAGGAAGTCCATGAAAAATAAAGATACGGCCTTTTTTGGTCATCCTAGAGGATTATCAACACTATTTTTTACAGAAATGTGGGAGCGATTCAGTTATTACGGAATGCGAGCAATTCTTTTATACTATATGATTTCAGAAGTGGATGGGCTTGGTTATAATCAAGCTACAGCCATGTCAATTATGTCCATTTATGGATCATTAATTTATTTATCAGGTGTCATTGGAGGTTTCGTTAGTGATCGCCTTTGGGGTAGTAGAAAAACAGTGTTTATTGGTGGAATACTAATAATGCTAGGACATATTGTTCTTGCAACACCCTTTAAATCAGTTGCTTTATTCATATCTATCGCGTTAATCGTATTGGGAACAGGGTTGTTAAAACCTAATGTTTCTGAAATGGTTGGTGGATTATACAATAGTAAGGATCCAAGACGTGATTCTGGTTTCAGTATCTTTGTATCTGGGATTAATATTGGTGCTTTGATTGCACCGTTGCTAGTTGGATGGGTTGGTCAAGAATATAATTACCACGTTGGATTCTCATTAGCAGCTATTGGGATGTTTTTCGGCTTAGTTCAATATTACTTTGACGGAAGAAAATATTTAACAAAAGATAGTTTATATCCTAATGACCCTATTCAACCTAACGAATTATCAACTATTCTTAAAAAATCTTCAATCGGTGTTATAGCTTTAGCTTTAATTTTAGTTATCATGTTCCTATTTAAATCATTAAATATTACGAATGTCATTCTTTTAATCACAATTCTTGCAGTTATCATCCCTGTCTATTACTTTACAATGATGTTAACAAGTAAGAAAACAACAAAAATTGAACGATCAAGACTTACAGCGTATATTCCGTTATTTATTGCCAGTATCTTATTCTGGTCAATTGAAGAACAAGGTTCAGTTGTTTTAGCAATGTTTGCGTCAACTAGAACGCAGTTAAGTGCTTTTGGGTTCACTTTCCCAGCTAGTTTCTTTCAAAGTATGAATCCGTTATTCATATTAATCTATGTTCCAATATTTGCTTGGTTATGGGTTAAATTAGGATCGAAACAACCTAGTTCTCCAGCTAAATTTTCAATTGGTCTAGTATTTGCTGGAGCATCTTTCCTTTGGATGATGCTCCCTGGTGTTCTTTTTGGAACAGATACTAAAGTTGGCCCATTATGGTTAGTTGCAAGTTGGATGATGGTTATGCTTGGTGAAGTTTTGGTTTCTCCAGTTGGCTTATCAATTACTACTAAACTTGCACCAAAAAGTTTTCAATCTCAAATGATGAGTGTTTGGTTCTTGAGTGATGCTGTTGCTCAAGCATTGAATTCACAAATTGTTCGGTTATACACACCCGCTACTGAATCAATGTACTTTGCTGTAGTTGGTGGAATTACTGTTGCCTTTGGTATTATGTTGAGTTTCTTTATTCCAAGAATTCATAAATTAATGGAAGGCGTTAATTAAATAGATTTTTAATGAAAGATATGTTAATTTTAATTAACATATCTTTTTTTGGAGGGAAACATGACAATTATTGCAACTAGTAGTGATAATCACTTTGATATTAATAAAGTTGATGTGGATATAATTATTGATGAACAAGTAAATTATCTATTAGCGAAAAATATTGAGTATTATCTTATTACAGGAGATTTATTTAATGATTTTAATAAAACGATTGATTATATTATTAGACTGAAAAGAAAGTTAAATAATAAAATTGTTGTCTTATTTATTGCAGGTAACCATGACATGGTTAAAAATATAACATTTGATGAGCTAGAAAGTGTAGTGAATGATTCTTATCTCCATAATCAATATTTGGATATCTCCGGCACTGAATGGCGTATTATAGGTAATAATGGATGGTACGATTACAGTTACTCAAAACAGCTAAAACGGTCTGATAAAGAAATGCTACATTGGAAAACAAACTATTGGATCGATCGTAAAATTGTTCAACCAATGCCAGATGTCGAGAGATTTAAATTAAGTTTAAGACAAACTGAAAAATTATTGAGTGATGCGAAACAATTAAATAAAAAAATAATATTTATGACTCATTTTGTACCTAATGAATTGTATATTAAAATTAATAATGATAATCGTTTCTGGAACGTTGCAAACGGCATGTTAGGTAGTCAAAAGATGGGAGATCTGTTAGAATACTATAAAGTAGAAAAAGTTTTATTTGGGCACCTCCATATCAAACATGATCCTATTCAAATTAATGAAACGACGTATTATACGAAGCCAGTGGGATATGGGCGGAAAAAATATAACGAATGGACGAAAAATACGTTCTTCGATGAGTGGAAATTTACGTTACAAATAATTAATTTAAAATAATTGAAAAAAAAGCTTGATTTTTAATCCATTTATTTGTATGATAGTTAAGTCGGATAAAGCTGATATGGAAGAGTAGCGAAGAGGCTAAACGCGGCGGACTGTAAATCCGCTCCTTCGGGTTCGGTGGTTCGAATCCACTCTCTTCCACCATTATTTTATAATATTGGGTTATAGCCAAGCGGTAAGGCAACAGGTTTTGATCCTGTCATGCGATGGTTCGAATCCATCTAACCCAACTAGCTAAAAGCAGATACTTAGGTATCTGCTTTTTTGTTTTATTTGTTATTTTATTTTTTTTTGCGGTATGATGGAGATAGTAATTAAATATAATAATTGAAATGAGGAAACTATGAAAATTGGATTTATTGGAGCTGGTAATATGGCTCGAGCAATTATTGAAGGTTTAGTAGAAGCAGAATTTATCGCGCCAAAAGAAATTTTGGTACACAGTGCAAGAGAGTCCAGCTATGTACCTTATGCTGAAGCTAATGGCTTTACAGCGTTAGGTAGCAATGCTCAGGTGGTTAGTGAGGCTGACGTTGTTTTTCTTGCTGTTAAACCAATTGTCTTAGGTATGGTTTTAGCAGAAATTAAAGAGTCAGTGAAGGAATACAAACCTATGCTAATTTCTATTGTATCAGGTGTTTCAATCTCTGAAATTGAATTAGAATTAGATAATCATTCAGTTGGTATTTTAAGAACAATGCCAAATGTTAACGCAACGGTTTCCGAAAGTATGACTGCGTTAGTCGGTAATGATATTTTGACAGATAAACAAATGAAACAAGGTACTGATTTATTTGATACTATTGGTGAAACGATGGAGATTGCTGAACGCGATTTTAGCACGTTTGTTGCTCTTGCTGGTAGCTCACCAGCATTTATTTACTTATTTATTGATACGCTTGCACGTGCAGGCGTTAAATATGGCTTACCAAAAGATAAAGCAACTAAGATTGCTGCTCAAGCTGTACTAGGCAGTGCAAAAAAGGTCTTAGCTACTGATGAAGTGCCATGGAAATTAATTGATGAGGTTTCATCTCCGGGTGGCACAACTATTGCTGGATTGCTTGCAATGGAAGAGGCTGGATTTATGAATTCTATTATTAAAGCAGTTGATGCAACTGTGGCTAAAGACAAAAACTAAATTTGATATGACCTTGTTTTTTTGGTCTATACCGATTATACTAAGTTTATAAATTGAAGGGATGGCGGATAAGATGAGTATTGTTTTAAAACATGCAGTTATCTACACGGGTTCAGAAAAAATTGAAGATGCATATATTCGATTTGATAAACAAATTAGTGCAATGGGGCCAATGAGCGAATACAAAGCTTTAGCCTCTGATGAGGTTAGAGATGTAGAAGGGAAAATTATTGTTCCTGGATTTATTGACGTTCACAGCCATGGTGGATATAGTTTTGATGCTATGGATGGTGATTCTAAACAAATTAATGAAATGGTTACCGATATGATTCACGAAGGTGTTACGACTTATTTCGCAACGACAATGACCCAATCACATGAAAATATTGCTAATGCTATGGTTGGTATCAAAAAAGCCGCTGAAGTGAACCCTGTTATTCAAGGAATTCATCTTGAAGGACCATTTATTTCTCCTGTTTTTAAAGGCGCACAGCCTGAAAAATATATTGAGGCACCTGATACAAAGTTATTTGATAAATGGAATGAATTATCAGGACATATGATCAAATTAGTGACTTATGCACCGGAACATAAAACGTCACCTGAATTTGAAGAGTATTGTATCAAGAATGGTATCGTACCTTCAGTGGGCCATAGTAACGCTACTCGCGAAGAAATGAAACATTCTCGAGCAAGTCATGTCACTCATTTATACAATGCACAACGCGAATTTAAGCATCGTGAACCAGGTGTAACTGGACATGCATTTTTAGAGGATAATATTTATACAGAAATTATTGCTGATGGTTTTCATATTGTGCCAGATATGATTAAACTAGCCTATGATTTAAAAGGACCTAAACGTATTGAATTAATTACTGACTCGATGCGTGCTAAAGGAATGCCTGAAGGCTTAAGCGAACTTGGCGGGCAAAAAGTTATTGTTAAAGACAAACAAGCAAGATTAGAATCTGGTAATTTAGCAGGCTCTGTTTTACAATATCAAGATGCATTTAAAAATATTATGAAATTTACTGGTTGTGGTATCGAAGAAGCTGTATTGATGAGTTCTGTCAATCAAGCTAGGGAATTCAATTTAACATCAAAAGGTGCTATTGAAATCGGAAAAGATGCTGATATGAACTTATTTGATGCTAACATGCAACTAGAAAGCACATATAGCTTTGGACGTAAATTTTAATAAAAGGTTAGGAAGGTAATTGTTAATGGGATCTCCCATATATATTCAAATTCATAATGAAATGAAAAAAACAATTGAATCTGGTGAATGGGAAGTTGGCAATCGTATTCCGGCTGAACGTGAACTTGCTGTTGTATTTGGTGTCAGCAGAATGACGCTTAGACAGGCAATTCAAACCTTGGTAGATGAAGGTATTCTAGAACGTCATGTTGGTGATGGAACCTACGTTGCTCGTAAGAAGGTTCAAGAAAAGATGTCAGGTGTGACTAGTTTTACTGACCTAATGGCTGAACAGGGAAAAGTGGCTTCAAGTAAGACGATCACTTATCATGTTACAACGCCTTCATTAAGTGAAATTGAAAAGTTACAATTGATCGATGGCGAACTAGTCTTACGAATGGAACGAATTCGTTATGCTGATGGTTTACCGATTTGTTTTGAAGTTGCTACGGTTCCTAATAAATTAGTTGAGGGTTATAGTAAAACTGAAATTACGAGCTCTTTATATCGAACATTGGAAGAAAAAGCCAATTTAACATTGGGAGGGGCACAACAGACAGTGTCTGCTATGTCAGCTGCTGAAAGCATAGCGGATTATCTATCAATCAAGCGTGGTGAAGCGATTTTGAGGCTTCGTCAAGTTAGCTTTTTGAAAAATGGTGAACCTTTTGAATATGTTCGGACACAATATGTAGGGAATCGCTTTGAATTTTATCTAGAAAAATAAAGTTTAAGAAATTATTAATTGCTCTCTTTCAACCATATCAATGGATGAGATAGAGTAATTTTTTTTTTGAGAAATCTGTTCGATTGACATCAATTTGAGATAACGCTATATTATTTAAGAGCAAAAAATAAATTATCTGAAGGGGTTTTAAGATATGTATTTATTAGTTAATATTTTCGGTGTTGCCATTTTTATTTTAGTTGCATTTGCGTTTTCCAAGAAAAAGAGAGAAGTCAATTGGAAATCAATCGCAATTATGGTCGTTATTAATTTATTTTTAGCTTGGTTCTTAACAAAATTCTCATTAGGACGTGATCTTGTAGAAGGCGCGGCTAATGGGTTTAATTGGCTAATGCAGGCCGCATATCAAGGTATTCAATTTATGGTACCCGCTATGCCTAAAGTAACTGATATGGGATTTTTCATGAGTGTTCTATTACCAGTTATTATGATTGTGCCATTGTTTGATATTTTAACGTACATTGGCGTTCTTCCATTTATTATTAAGTGGATTGGCCGTGGGTTATCAAAAATTACAGGCCAACCAAAATTTGAATCATTTTTCTCAGTAGAAATGATGTTTTTGGGAAATACTGAAGCATTAGCTGTTTCAAGCCTTCAGTTGAAACTAATGAAATCAGAACGGAACTTAACTTTGGCAATGATGTCAATGAGCTGTGTGACGGCTTCAATCATTGGTGCTTATACAACAATGATGCCAGGTCAATATATCTTAACAGCTGTTCCAATTAATATTATTAATGCTATTATTATAACAAGTATTTTAAATCCAGTTGAAGTAACAGAAGAAGAAGATACTATTGCTGAAATGACAGGTAGTAACTCAAATGATTTAGAAACTTCTGAATCAGATAATAAAAGAGAACCCTTTTTCGCTTTCTTGGGTGATTCAATTTTGGGTGCTGGTAAGTTAGTCTTGATTATTGCAGCAAATGTTATTGCTTTCGTTGCTTTAGCAGCCTTGATTGATAATATTCTTGGATTAGTTAATCCAAATTTATCACTTGAAAATATTTTAGGTATTATTATGTTCCCATTTGCTTGGTTAATGGGATTCAATCCTTCAGATGCTTTCGAATTAGCACGTTACATGGGTACAAAATTAGTAACAAATGAATTTGTTGTTATGGGACAAGTATCAAGTACGATTAACTCATTTGCACCTCATTACAAAGCTGTTTTAACTGTTTTTGTTACATCGTTTGCAAACTTTTCAACAATTGGAATGATTATTGGTTGTTTCAAAGGAATTGTGGATAAAGAAAAAAATGATGTTATCGCAAGAAACGTTGGTTACATGCTATTATCTGGTATTCTAGTTTCATTATTATCAGCGGGTATGGTTGGCGTTTTCGTTTGGTAATATAACAATATGTAAAAAAGAACTAAGAAATTTTTAATTTCTTAGTTCTTTTTTTTATGTCCTCTAAATTTTTCTTTGTATATTAGTAATAAGTAACGTGGAATAGCTAGCATTCGAATAAAACGAGTCGGTTCTTGGAATAAACGATAAAGCCACTCAATATGATGATTTTGCCAAAATTGTGGCGCACGATTCACAGTACCCGCTAGAACGTCGAAACTACCACCAACACCCATCCAGATACTATCAGACACTTGGCGATTACGCTGAATAAATTCCTCCTGATTTGGAAAACCTGTTGCAACAAAAACAAAATCAGGCTGAGATATTTTAATGTTACTTACAATATCCTGATCATTTTTGAAATAACCATTATGAAATCCGACTAAATTAATGTTTGGATAATCAGACTTAATCGTTTTGGCAACTTTTTGGATGACCGTTTCGGCTGCACCAACTAGGTATATTGATTTTTGATGACTATTAGCCCATTTAAGCAGGCTCATTAAAGTATCATAGCCAGTGATTCGTTCGGGCATTGGAGTCCCTAAAATTGCTGCGCCTTTGATAATACCAATACCATCTGGTGTAACGTAGTCAGCTTGGTTAAGAATCTTTTTATAATCTGGGTGTTGTCGTGCAAATAGAACAATTTCTGGGTTGGCTGTCACGATAAATCGATTTAGATGAGCTATCGAATCAGTCGCTATCTGAGTTAAAAAAGCGTCATTAGTTGTATTAATAAATTCGATATCTAATATTTTTGTTTTTTTAAATTTATTTGGCATAATATGTCCTCACTTTTTAAACTTTGTCTCATTATAACAGAAGATAAATTTAAAATAAGTATTGAATATGACGGATTACGGAAAAAATGGTAAAATGTAGATTATAATTTGTGTGCTGGAAAAAATTCTAGTAGTGCATTCATTTTAAAGGAGAAACATCATGGTAAAAAATTACCCAGATGATAGCTATACGTTACATACGGACGTTTATCAGATTAATATGATCCAAACTTACTGGGAAAAAAATATTCATAATCAAAATGCTGTATTTGAAGTTTTCTTCAGAAATTTACCATTTTCTAATGGCTATGCGATTTTTGCAGGCTTAGAACGAGCTATTAATTATATTCAAAATTTAAAATTTTCAGAGACAGACATTGCGTATTTAAGAGAAGTGGCAGGATATCCAGATGATTTTCTTGCCTATTTAAAAGATTTTCATTTTCGTGGCACAATCAGGTCAGCTGTTGAAGGGGAAGTTGTTTTTAACGGCGAACCCATTGTCCAAATAGAAGGTCCTTTAGCAGACTGTCAATTAGTAGAAACGGCATTACTTAACATCATTAATTATCAAACATTGATTGCAACAAAATCAGCTCGTATCAAAGCTGTAGCCGGAGATGATGGTGTGTTAGAATTTGGTACAAGACGAGCACAAGAATTTGATGCAGCTATTTGGGGAACACGTGCAGCTTATATTGGTGGATTTGATGCAACTAGTAATGTCCGAGCAGGTAAAATATTTGGTATTCCTATCAGTGGAACGCATGCGCATTCATTAGTTCAAGCATACAGAGATGACTATGATGCTTTTATGGCTTACGGAACAACGCATCGTGATTGTGTCTTTTTAGTTGATACATACGATACGTTAAAAAGTGGTGTGCCAAGTGCAATTAAAGTTGCTAAAGAGTTAGGTGATAAGATTAATTTTGCCGGCGTACGAATTGATAGTGGGGATATGGCTTACATTTCGAAACGCGTTCGTGAACAATTAGATGAAGCTGGATTTACAGAAGCTAAAATTTATGCCTCAAATGACTTAGATGAAAAAACAATTACTAATTTAAAAATGCAAGGAGCTAAAATTGACGTCTGGGGCGTTGGAACTAAACTAATAACTGCCTATGATCAACCCGCCTTAGGTGCAGTTTATAAATTAGTAGCCATTGAAGGTGGCGATGGTAAAATGGTTGATACAATTAAACTCAGTAATAATGCAGAAAAAGTATCAACACCAGGTAAGAAACAAGTATGGCGTATTACTAATAAAGTTGATGGTAAAACTGAAGGAGATTACATTGCACTATCGGATGAGGAACCTCAGAAACAAGACTCACTTTATATGTTCCATCAGCAGTATACCTATATTAATAAGTTGGTAACTAACTATAATGCACGACCAATTTTACAAGATATATTTGTTGAAGGTGAACTGGTTTATAATCAGCCAGAATTGGATGCTATTAGAGAGTATTCAAGAATTCAGTTAGATGGGTTATGGGAAGAATATAAACGTGAATTAAATCCACAAGATTACCCTGTCGATTTATCACAAAAAGCTTATGATAATAAGATGGCTATCATCCAAAAAATTAGAAATAATATGAATAATATTAAATAAGGGGTGTTAATCTTGACTGACTTACAAAAGAAAATTATTGAAACTTTGAAAGTGAAATCAAGTGTAAATATTGCAGAAGAAATTCGTATGAGTATTGATTTTATGAAAGCTTATTTATTGAAACATCCATTTTTAAAATCTTTAGTTTTAGGAATTTCTGGTGGACAAGATTCAACACTTGCTGGGTATTTAGCACAACAGGCTATTCGTGAGTTACGTGAAGAAACCGGTGATAGCAATTATCAATTTATTGCAGTTCGACTACCATACGGCAATCAATCCGATGAATCTGATGCATTAGATGCTATAAAATTTATGCAGGCAGATCAAGTGGTTCGTGTAGACATTAAAGGTGCTACCGATGAAATGGTAATAAGCTTAATGGCAAACAATCTTGAAATTTCTGATTTTAATAAAGGTAATATCAAAGCTCGTCAGCGCATGATTGCTCAATATGGGATTGCCGGGGCAAAGTCAGGTGCGGTTGTGGGAACTGACCATGCTGCAGAAGCAATTACTGGATTTTATACTAAATATGGTGACGGAGGTGCTGATATTACACCACTTTGGCGTTTGAATAAGCGCCAAGGTAGAGAGATGTTAGCTTCGTTAAATGCGCCGGAACATCTGTATTTAAAAGTACCAACAGCCGATTTGGAAGAAGACCGTCCAGCGCTACCTGATGAAGTTGCCTTAGGAGTTACTTACGATAATATTGATGATTATCTTGAAGGAAAGGTAGTTTCAAAAGAAATTAGTGATAAAATTGAAAATTGGTATTTAAAGACAGAACACAAACGACATCTGCCAATTACTGTTTATGATTCTTTTTGGAAGTAAATAGTTGCGTAAGCTGTTTCATTTCAGTTATAATTAAAGAAATCATAGGGGAGTAACTGGCGGTTATCCGCGGCAATGTCACCAACAAGAAAGTTCTTTTTCTGGTATTGCCTTAAATAGTGAGACTTATGTATGTTTAAAGTTCTGCAACATACATAGGTCTTTTTTTGTATTTTGTGAAACTATTATAAGGAGGATTACTATGACAAAAAGGATTTACGCACAATCAGTTGACGAAGTTTTAGCAGGCCAAAAGACAGATTTGGCAGGGTTAACAACCCAAGAGGTTAAAGAAAGAACAGACAAGTATGGATTGAATCAGTTGTCAGAAGGTAAACGTAAAACAATATTACAAAAATTCTTTGATCAGTTTAAAGATTTCATGATAATCGTTTTAATTGTGGCTGCGTTAATTGCGGCATCATCAGGTGAAGTTGTGGACGCAATTATCATCATGTTAGTTGTTGTTTTAAACGCTGTATTCGGTGTTTTTCAAGAATCTAAGGCTGAAGAGGCAATTAATGCGTTAAAAGAAATGTCGACACCTAACGCAAATGTAAAACGAAATGGGCAAATTGAAACTGTAAAAAGTGAAAATTTAGTACCTGGAGATATTGTTTTACTTGAAGCAGGGGATGTTATTCCAGCAGATTTACGTTTAACACAGATTGCTTCTCTTAAAATTGAAGAATCTGCTTTAACTGGTGAATCAGTACCTGTTGATAAAAGTTTAAATTTATTAAATGATGAAGATGCTGGTATTGGCGATCGCCATAATATGGCGTTTATGAATAGTAATGTAACTTATGGGCGTGGTGAAGGAATCGTTGTTGGAACAGGGATGAACACTGAAGTTGGACGTATTGCAGGAATGCTCAATTCTGCCGATGAAATGAAAACACCACTACAAGATAATCTTAACCAATTAGGTAAAACATTAACTATTTTAATATTAATTATTGCTGTTATTGTTTTCTTCGTTGGTCTACAAAATGGAGATAATAGTGTCATTGATATGTTGTTAATTGCGATTTCATTAGCTGTAGCTGCAATTCCAGAAGGATTACCAGCTATTGTTACAATTATTTTAGCACTTGGAACACAAAAGATGGCAAAAAGAAATGCGATTGTTAGAAAATTACCAGCAGTTGAAACACTTGGTAGTACTGACATTATTGCATCAGATAAGACGGGTACATTAACGTTAAATCAAATGACTGTTGAAAAAATATTTATAAATAATGAGTTATTAGATGCCGATAAGGTGGAAACAAATTTAGAAAGTCCACTATACCAGGTGATGTCTTTCAGTAATGACACAAAACAAACATCTGAGGGCAATTTAATTGGTGACCCAACAGAGACGGCTCTAATTCAATATCATTTAGATCATGGATTAGATGTGGATGCATTATTAAGCAGTGAACCTCGAGTTGCTGAAGTTCCATTTGATTCAGAACGTAAATTGATGTCAACAATTCAAAAAAATGAGGATAAATCTTTTTTTGTTGCTGTTAAGGGTGCTCCCGATCAACTATTAAAACGGGTAACACGTTATATTGAAAATGGCGAAATTAAACCGATAACTGATGCACAGCTAGATTATATTATGACTAATAATCATGATATGGCAACGCAAGCATTACGCGTGTTAGCATTCGCGTATCGTGAAATGCCTGCAATTCCAGCGGTATTAGATTCAGAAACTGTGGAAAATGATTTGATTTTTGCTGGATTAGTTGGAATGATTGATCCAGAGCGACCAGAAGCTGCTGCTGCAGTTAGCGAAGCTAAGAAAGCCGGGATCCGTCCTTTGATGATTACAGGCGATCATCGCGATACTGCCGAAGCTATTGCAGTTCGATTAGGAATTGTTGAAGCTGGACAACATGAAGCAATTATTTCTGGTTCTGAATTAGATGATTTATCAGACTCAGAATTTGAAAATAAGGTTGAACAATATTCTGTATATGCAAGGGTATCGCCTGAACATAAAGTGCGAATTGTTAAAGCATGGCAGAAAAAGAATCAAGTGGTTGCTATGACTGGTGATGGTGTGAACGATGCGCCAGCTTTGAAATCGGCTGATATTGGAATTGGGATGGGTATTACAGGAACTGAAGTATCTAAAGGTGCTTCAGATATGGTTCTCGCTGATGATAATTTTGCGACAATTGTTTTTGCTGTTAAGGAAGGACGAAAAGTCTTTTCTAATATTCAAAAATCAATTCAATATTTACTTTCTGCAAACTTAGGTGAAGTATTAACCTTGTTTGTTATGACAATGATGGGTTGGAGTATTTTGGCACCAGTCCATATTTTGTGGATTAACTTGGTAACAGATACATTTCCCGCAATTGCACTTGGTGTAGAACCTGCTGAAAAAGGATTGATGGATCAAAAACCACGTGGACGTAAATCAAACTTCTTCTCTGGTGGTGTGATGCCAAGTATTATTTATCAAGGTATCTTAGAAGGGGCTATAACATTATTTGTTTATTGGTTGGCTTTAACGTATCCTGTTCATATGGGTGATAAATTAATTCATGCAGATGCTTTAACAATGGCTTTTGCAACATTAGGATTAATTCAGTTATTCCATGCATTCAATGTTAAATCAATCCATGGGTCAATCTTCAACCGTAATATCTTTAAAAATGTGACGTTTAATTGGTCAATTTTGGCATCATTTGCGTTGCTCGCAGCAACTATTTTAATCCCCGGATTAAATAAAATGTTCCATGTTAGCCATTTAGATATGTATCAATGGGGTATTGTTTTAGCGGGATCATTCTCAATTATTGTGATTGTTGAAATTGTGAAGCTTGGCCAACGATTATTCAGAAAAAATAAATAAAAGGAAGTTTATATCTTGAAAAAAAGAGTTAATGTAAATTATTATATCAATGCGTTAAATGATGTTGCGCAAGCAACTGAAGAAATGGGTAATTCTTTAAATGATCATTACGAAGTAATGGAAAAAGCCATTACTGCAGGTGACTTTTCTATTGTTTCAGATGATGAATTCACAACTACTAAAGAAAAATTTGTTGAAGGTACAGCAAGTTACCAAGAAAATTTAAGCAAATTAGATGATTTACAAGTACCCATTCCTGTTTTGGGAAAACATAAAAAATTAATTAGTGGTTATCGTACTTTTGTTGAAGGTTGCGATGAGATGACAAGTAGTATTAATGTTGAGAAACATCTTGTCGAGGTTGATGCATTTAAAGCTTCAGAAGAAAAACAAGATAAAGGAATGACGCAAACAACTGATATGATGCAACGTATCATGCAACAAATTTTAGGTTAAATTTAATTAAAGAGATTGATATTAGGAATGGTTGTACTGACGCCTATTATTAGTCTCTTTTTTATGAACAAAAAATATTCGAATTGAGGTCGTTATCATGGAAAAAAACATTATGCCGTTAGTATTAAAAGAGCTAAATCAGTATCGAGAAAAACAAATTAACGCAGTTTTAGGGATGCTTGATGAAGGAAATACTGTTCCATTTATTGCACGATATCGAAAAGAAAGAACAGATAGTTTAGACGAAGTTCAAATTCGTGAAATTGAGACAACTTATAAACATGTTGAGAGTTTAGAAAAACGTAAAGCAGAAGTTATCCACATAATTGAAGAACAAGGTAATTTAACAGAAGCTTTAAAAAATAAAATTAGTTTAGCAAAAAAATTGCAACAGATTGAAGATTATTATTTACCTTTTAAACAAAAACGTCGTACTAAGGCCACTATTGCCAAAGAGGCTGGATTAGAACCATTTGCCAAATGGTTGTTGACATTCCCCCAAACAGCAGCTGAAATTAATCAGAAAGCAAGCACATTTATTAATGTTGATGCTGAAATTTTAACTGAAGAAGACGTTTTTGCTGGGGTACATGAAATTTTAGCTGAAGCATTTGGTGAAAGTGCCGAATATCGTGAGTGGATTCGTAAAGTAACTCAAAAAGATAGTTTGTTTGAAGCAAAAGTTAAAGCTGAAGAAAAAGACGAAAAAGGTATTTATCGTGATTACTATGAGTTTAGTGAATCTTTAAAATCAGTCGTTCCGCATCGTGTACTGGCAATTAATCGTGGTGAAAAAGAGGGAATCTTAAAAGCTTCCGTTGTTGTACCAGAACAAGCAATTATGACATTTATGCATTTTAGAATTATTGGGAAAAATAGTGGTGACGCTGTACCAATCATTGAAAATGCGTATCAAGATAGTTATAAACGCTTTATTAAACCATCAATTGAGCGTGAAATTCGTAAAGGTATGACAGAGGTTGCTGAAGAACAAGCTATTAATGTGTTTGGGGATAACTTATACCATTTACTTATGCAAGCACCATTAAAAGGGAAAGTTGTTTTAGGTTTTGATCCAGCCTATCGAACAGGCTGTAAGTTAGCCATCGTGGATGGTACAGGTAAATTCTTAGACAAATTGGTAATTTATCCACATAAACCTGCAAATGGTGAAAAACGTGCCGCAGCTGCTGGACAATTTAAACAGTTCCTTGAAAAATACCAAGTTGAAATGATTGCAATTGGAAATGGAACAGCAAGTCGAGAATCTGAACAATTTGTTTCAGATATTTTAAAAGAAATCGAACGGCCAATTTTTTATGTCATTGTAAATGAGGCTGGGGCATCGGTTTATTCAGCTAGTCAAGCAGCTCGTGATGAATTCCCAGAACTTCACGTTGAAGAACGCTCTGCTATTAGTATCGGCCGTAGATTGCAAGATCCTTTGGCTGAATTAATTAAGATTGATCCTAAATCTGTTGGAGTCGGTCAGTATCAACATGATGTTGCTGAAAAAAAATTGGATGCACAGTTAGATGTCGTGATTGAAGATGCTGTGAATAAAGTTGGGGTTAATTTAAATACAGCTAGTTCAGAGCTATTAACAAAAATTTCTGGATTAAATTTAACAATTGCTAAAAATGTTGTTACTTATCGTGACGAAAATGGTAAATTTACGAAGCGTCAACAACTTAAGAAAGTACCACGCTTAGGACCAAAAGCTTATGAACAAGCAATTGGATTTTTACGTATTGTTTCTGGGGATAACATTTTAGATAATACTGATATTCATCCTGAAAGTTATCCACTAACAAAGATTTTGTTGAAAGAATTGGGGATAAAAATAACTAATTTGGGTAAAACTGAGACAAATGACCAATTAGCACAGACAAATGCTGAAAATTTGGCACAAGTTGTGGGTAGTGGTGTGGAAACAGTAGCAGATATTCTAGCTAGTTTACAAAAACCAGGCCGTGATTTACGTGACGATATGCCGGCACCGTTACTACGACACGATGTGTTAACAATTGAGGACTTAGAACCCGGCATGTCATTACAAGGAACCGTTCGGAACGTAATTGATTTTGGTGCGTTTGTAGATATTGGTGTTAAACAAGATGGACTTGTCCACATTTCACAATTAACAGATAAGTTCGTTAAGAAACCAAGTGAAGTGGTTGCGGTTGGGGACATAGTTACAGTGTGGGTAATGGAAGTTGATTTGAAACGTAATCGCGTTCAGTTAACAATGAAACGACCAACGGATAAATAAGATGACTGATTTTGAATTAACAGCTTTAGTTCAAAACTTATCCACAACTTTTTTTAAGCAGCCATTTATCCACAAAGCAACATTTAATAAAAGACTACGAACGACGGGTGGACGGTATCGATTAAATGACCATAATATTGAAATTAATCCTAAAATGCTGACGGAACATGGTGAGGATATTTTAATAGGTGTTATCAAGCATGAATTATGTCATTATCATCTGCATATTGCTAAAAAGGGTTATCAACATCGTGATCATGATTTCAAACAGCTACTGACAATTGTAGGTGGTAGCCGGTTTGCCCCTCTTGGTCCAAAACAGGCTAAAAAGAAAAGAGTTATTCACTATCAATGCTCTAATTGTGGACAACAGTATCAACGACAAAGAAAAATTAACCTGTCACGCTACGTTTGCTCGAAGTGTCGAAGTAAGTTAATTTTAATGGAATACTAATTTATTTTAAATGGGACTTGTAACAAGGAACAATTTTTGCTACAATTATGATTGTTCTTGCGAGTATGGCGGAATTGGCAGACGCGTCAGACTAAGGATCTGGTGGGATAATATCCCGTGATGGTTCGAATCCATTTACTCGCATAATAGTTTTACTTAAAAGCACTCGACCTTGTTACTATGGGGTTTAGTGCTTTTTTTAATGAAAGATTGCCATACTGGCGTATTATGAAATTAAAGAATTATTAAGCGTTAATTATTTTGGTGTCTTAATTTTGCGATTATTGATAAAATAGAATGAATTAAACTTAACGACTGGGAGAATGGGTAAATTGAATAATTATGTCAAAATAAAAAATATGGCACATTTTGTGCCGGAACGAATTGTGACAAATAATGAATTAGCTAAATTTATGCCAACCTCGGATGAATGGATAGTGGCGCATACTGGGATTAAAACACGACACTATGCAATTGATGAAAATACATCAGATTTGAGTACAAAAGTAGCAAATGAACTTTTACTTAAATCTGGGTATGAAGCCACAGATATTGATTTAATTATTATTTCCACAATTTCGCCAGACGCCTTAACACCATCGACAGCTGCGATTGTTCAAGGAAATATTGGCGCAATGAACGCCTTTGCTTTCGATATTAGCGCTGCTTGTGCGGGATTTATATTTGCTATGAGTACCGCAGAAAAGTTTTTACGTACAGGGCAATACAAACGGGCAATTGTGATTAGTGCAGAAGTTAACTCAAAAATGATGGATTTTAAGGATCGAACAAGCGCTGTATTTTTTGGAGACGGTGCAGGTGGTGCTCTTCTTGAAGCCTCAAATAATTCAGCGGATGAAAGCTTTATTGCTGAAAAAATAGAAACAAATGGGCAAAAAAAGGATGTTATTCATAGTGGACGTATTGAACCATTAAGTGATGTTAATGAAGATAATTATCCAACAATAGATGCATTTTTCCAAGAGGGACGAGATGTGTTTGAATTTGCTACAACAGTTGTGCCTAATCAGATGAAACAATTACTTAAAGATAATAAGTTAAAAACAAGTGATATTGATTTGGTTGTTTGCCATCAAGCAAATTTAAGAATTATTGAAACAATTGCTGATGAGTTAGGGATGCCAATTGAAAAATTTGCAACAAGTGTTATTCATCACGGAAATACATCTTCAGCCGGGATTCCAATGGCCCTAAATGAAGCAATTCAACAAGGGTTTACGGGTGGTACAGTTTTATTAACTGGATTTGGAGCTGGCTTAGCATATGGAAGTTTACTAATAAAAATTTAAGGTGTGTGCAAATTAATGAAATTTAATGAAATTAATCAATTATTAGATAAAATTGCGACAATGCCATTTTCTCATGTTGAAATTGAAGATGGTGACTTTAAAGTAGTTGTAGATCAAGAAAAAACAGCCGAAAAAATAAAAGTAGCAACAAATATACAAGAAGATGATAGTGACACCATTTTTATCGTTAAAAGCCCACTTGTTGGGTTAGTTCATTTTGATAAAATGGGAACAATTGGGACTAAAATTATTAAAAAGCAGGTTATTGCTCAAATTGAAAGTATGAAATTATACAATGATATCCAATCGCCAGTGACAGGTATCGTACTTGAACAACTAGTAGATGATGGTGAATTAGTCGAATTTGATCAAGAGTTACTTAAAATTAGAATAGATGGATAGGTGAGTCATTTGTTTCGAAAAATTTTAATAGCGAATCGTGGAGAAGTGGCTGAACGAATTATTCGCGCTTGCCAAAAATTAAATATACAAACGGTCGCTATTTATTCAACAGTGGATGCACAAAGTCGATTTGTTGAACTTGCTGATGAAAAAATTTGCATTGGGCCAGCCTTAGCAAAAGATTCTTATTTAAATCGAGAGAGTATATTGATGGCAGCATTAAGTTTAAATGTTGATGCAATTCATCCAGGATACGGGTTTCTATCAGAAGATGCGCATTTTGCACAAATGTGTATGGAATGTGGTATTACTTTTATTGGTCCGGAAGCGGAATTAATCCAGCAACTAGCAGATAAAGATAAATCTCGTTTGTTAGCAATTGAGAAAGGGGTACCCGTTATTCCTGGATCTGATTTAATTACTTCTAACGAAGAATTGATTGAGCAAGCAAATAAAATTGGATTCCCACTATTAATTAAAGCTTCACATGGCGGAGGCGGCAAGGGTATCAGAGCAGTTGAAAGGAAATCTGATTTGTTATCTGGCGCTGAGATTGTTCAGCAAGAAGCAAAGGCTTCTTTTGCTGAGGGAAGTTTTTATCTTGAAAAAAAATTGATAAACGCGCGGCATATAGAAGTGCAAATTATCGGTGATGGGCACCATGTTCAAGTGTTAGGAAATCGGGATTGTAGCTTGCAAAATCACCGACAAAAAGTGATTGAAGAAAGCCCATCAGTTGTCTTAACTAGTGAGCAACAAAGCCAACTCTACTATTTTACGCGTCAGTTAATCAAAAATTTACATTACGTTGGATTAGGAACTGTAGAATTTTTATTTGCGAATAATCAATTTTATTTTTTAGAAATGAATACACGATTGCAAGTCGAACATGGTGTTACTGAAGAAACTGTTAAAATGGATGTTGTTCAACAACAGTTGTTAGTTGCTGAAGGTAAAGAAGTATTGAATAATGATGTAGAAATGAATGGACATGCAATCGAATGTCGATTATCCTTAATTCCAAGTGTGAAAACTAAAATTACATGTTTTGATTTTCCTAAAGATATTCGAATTGAAACGGGTTATGGTGTCGGTGACACCATCTCTGCTTTCTATGACGGACTATTAGCAAAAATTATTTGTCATGCTGAAACGAGAGAATTAGCTATTTTAAAAATGCAAAAATCACTTGAATCAATTTATATTTCAGGAATTGAAACTAATTTAACGCAATTAAAAATAATTATAAAATCACAAGAATTTATTGAAAATACCATTTCAATTGATAGCAAAATTTAAAGGCGGTGGCGGTAATGAGTCATTATCCAAAGACAAATCAATGGCAAAAGTGCCGAAATTGTGGGACGCATTTACATGAAAGTGAATGGGCACCTTATTTTATTTGTCCTAAATGCCAAACTTATAAACGCTTGACTGCTATGGAGAGAATTGCTATTTTAACAGATGAAAACGGTTTTGAGGTAATAAATGTAGCAAATAAAACAGAAAATAAAGCACAATTTCCAGGTTACTCAGAAAAACTGGAACGTGCTAAGCGTTCAACGACATCTGATGAAGCCGTTATTGTCGGTGAAGGTAGCATTGATCAACAACCATTGATTTTAGCAGTAATGGATAGTTTTTTTATGATGGGATCATTGAATACGACGGCAGGGACTAGAATTAAGTTAGGGATGCAAGTCGCATTAGATAAACGACTGCCATTTGTAATCGTTACTGCTTCTGGTGGTGCAAGAATGCAAGAGGGAATTTATTCGTTATTACAAATGAATTCGATTCTTTACATGAAACAAAAACTAGATAATGCAGGGTTATTAGTCATGTCCCTATTGACGGATCCAACAATGGGTGGTGTCAGTGCTAGCTTTGCACTAAATAACGATATTGTATTAGCTGAAAAACAAGCTAAAATTGGCTTTGCTGGTGAAAGAGTGATTAAACAGACGACAAATGAAAAGCTACCTGCTAATTTTCAAACAGCAGAAGGTTTATATGAAAATGGATTTGTTGATCAGGTTATTGATCGGAAAAACATAAAACAGATTCTTAGTCAGCTACTACTATTACACGTGTGAGGGGATATTAAAAATGGACTCAGATTTTTTAAAAAAAGTTCGATCGAATGATAGATTAAGTGCTAAATTTATTATTTCTAGTCTATTTGATGTGTTTTTCGAAAATCATGGTGATCGAGTTGGCGAAGAGGATGCTTCCATTATTGGTGGGATTGGACTTTTTCATAAGTGCCCAGTGACAGTTATTGGCATTAATCGGGGCGTAAATTTAGAAGAACGTTTAGCCTATAATTTTGGTGCCGTGAAGCCAAGTGGGTATCGAAAAGCAATGCGATTACTAAATGAAGCTGAAAAATTTAAGCGACCTGTTGTAACGCTAATTAATATGCCCGGCGCAGATGCCAGCGTTAAATCAGAACAAACAGGACAGAGCTATATTATTTCTGAAATGATTTTAAAAATGGGTGCATTACAAGTGCCGAATATTGCCATTTTTTTAGGTGAAGGTCAAAGCGGTGGTGCACTGGCTTTAGCAAATGCAAATGCTATTATGATGGTTGAAAATAGCTTATTTTCAGTAGCATCTCCAGAAGCCGTTAGTGCTATTTTGAAGAAAACTAATCCAAATGAGATTGAAACAAGTTTGCCAATGACGGCTACTGAGTTATTTAATATTGGATTGATTGATGTGGTATTGCCAGAAACTAATCAGGCAGCAACAATAAGTCTAATGGACAGTAGTCTAAATGAATTGCTGAAGAACCTAGCGACTAAATCATCTAATGAACTTATTGAACAAAGAGAAATGAAATACCAAAAGTTTTTAGAAAATTGGTAAAAAAGAAACGGACCTCAAATTTTAATTGAGGTCCGTTTCTTTTTTATATCTATTTATTTAGAGAGTTGCTGTTCTAAACTAGTAAAGGCTTGTGTTGATTTGTTTAAACCTAATTGAGAACGAATAGCATTTGAGACGCGTTTCTTTTCAGTCGATGTTGGAACTTCATATGAAAGACCATCAACATCTGTACTTACTCCTTGCAAGAAATCAGAGTGAATTGATTCTGTAGCGGCGCTGTAGTTTGTTTCTACTGTGAGCATATCATTAAAACTAAGATCAGTTACCATGTTTCCGTCAATTGTTTTTAATAATTTTTTGTAGTTTGCGAGTGAATTTACAGATTTAGCTTTTCCGGTAATTGCTGTAATAATCTGTTTTTGACGTTTTTGACGGCCATAATCACCTAGTGGATCTGAATGACGCATTCGCGTATAAGCTAAGGCTTGTTTGCCGTTTAAATGGATTGTCTTACCTTTTTTATAATGAGTTCCTTCAAGTTTAAATGAAAGTAATGGTTTGACATCAACACCACCAACGGTATCAACAATTTTCTTTAATCCATTCATGTTAATTAACATATAATAATCAATTGGGATATCTAATAAATTTTGAACAGTATTAACAGCAGATGTTGAACCATCTTTGCCACCATAGGTATAGGCACTGTTTATTTTTGAAGAGCTTTCATCACTTCCGTCAATTTTAACTTGAGTATCACGAGGAATACTTGTTAAGGTAGTTTTATTTGTTGTTGGATTAACTGTTGCAACGATCATTGTATCCGTGCGTCCTGTATCACTTCGACCAAGTGCGCCAGTATCAGTCCCCATTAATAGAATTGAAAAAGGTTTTTTCTCACTCAAAATACTGGAAACATTTCTTAATTTTTTTGCTTTGGTTTTCTTGTAAGTTTTTGCGACGGTATCTTCAGTATGTGTGAATACTGAATAGGCATATACACCTCCAGAAGCAATACCTAAAATCATAATTATCAATAGTGTCCACAGTATTGGATGCTTATTTTTATTGCTTTGAGAACTGCCTTTTATTGGAGATGGCATTCCCAAGTTATTATTTTTAGCCATATTTATTCATACCTTTCATTACATTAATTAAGCTGATTATACGATAAAAAAAGGGATAAAAAGCAAAAAAAATTTTTTCTTACGGTATTATTAAATAATTGAAAAAATGTAAAAGAATGAAAAGGACAACTTTGATTAATTAAGTAATGTTAAATCAGTGAAAAACGACTAATTGTATTACGCTTTTGTCATTTTAATATAGAACTCGTAAATGCCTATTTAACAACAAATAAGAGGGATAAAAACAATGGAAATGGCCTTTTGTAACATTTGTGTAATCATACTGAAATTAAAAGATGTAAATTAAATTCGAATGTAAACTAACCGTAATGGTATGTACCTAAGAACCGTGCTATTCTATTCTAGTCGAGAAAAACGAATACGCTAAAATTAAATAATAATTATGAAATCAACTAGGAGAGTGCCTTTTGAAAATTAATAGTAAAATTGCTAAAGTAATGATGATGACAGCTACACTTATTGGAATGAGCGCAGTTGCAGAACAAGCTAACGCTTCAGATAGTGTAACTGAACTAACAAGCACGATTGCTAAATTAAATAGCAAGAGCACTAAAGTTGCTGCAAAATTAGCAACAATTAATAGTGAAATTACTTCAACTCAAGCTGAAGTTAAGGATGCTAAAGATACAGCTGCAAAACTTGAATCAGATCAATACAAATTAGGTAAGAAGATCAGCAGATTAAATGTTGAAATTTCACAAAGAGATTCACAATTAGCTGATCAAACACGTGCTTTACAAGTTGATGGAAGTACAGCAAGCATGGTTGAATTTGTTTCAGATTCAAAAAGTGTTGTTGATGCCTTCAAACGTGTGGGAACAGTTACAACATTAGTTGGTGCTGGTCAAAAAGCTGCTAAACAACAAAAAGCTGATAAAGCAGAAGTTAAATCTTCTAAAGTTGAATTAGATGAAAAGGCTGCAGATCAACAAAAAACAGTTAAAGAATATACAAACAAACAAGCTGAACTAGCGGTTAAACAAGCAAACGCAAATACATTAAAAGCACAAATTGATACAAAAAAATCAGATACACAATCATCTATCGATAAAGCAAAAGCAGCAGAAAAAGCTGCTGAAAAAGCAGCAGCAGAAACTAAAGCAGCAAATGAAAAGAACGATGCAGCAGCAGCAGATGCAGCTGCATCAAAAGCAACTGAAGCTGCAAGTACAGATACTTCAAGTAATAAAGCAGTAAAAAGCTCAAATACTTCAGCTTCAAGTGAAAAAGCTGTCACAACTTCAACTACAAATAGTTCAAGTAAAAAAGCAGCAACAAGTGCTGTGAGTGCTTCAAGTCTTGATACAAGTAGTATTACTGCTCTAGCAAGATCATTAACAACAAAGAGCATCCCATATGTATGGGGCGGAAAATCATTGAGCGGTTTTGATTGTTCAGGATTTACTAGTTATGTTTATGCTCATGCTGCTGGAAAATCTATTGGTGGCTACACTGTTGCTCAAGAAGGACAAGTTAGCTATGAATCAGTTTCTCAAGCACAACCTGGAGACTTACTTTTCTGGGGATCAAAAGGATCATCATACCATGTTGCTATCTACTTAGGTGGAAGTCAATTTGCTGAAGCTCCAACTGAAGGACAAAATGTTAAAATTAGCACAATGAGTGCTTACTGGAAACCAGATTTTGCTGGTCGAGTAAAATAAATAATTAAAAGACTTAAGACAACAATGTTGTTTTAAGTCTTTTTTGTTATAATGAGTATTAATGAAGAGTGAAGAAGGTTTTAATAATGGTTGAATTAGTCATGGTAAGACATGGTGAGAGTCTAGCAAATCAAAATAATGAATACACCGGTTGGACAGATGTTCCATTAACGGCTAAGGGCATCGCTGAAGCTAGAGTTGCAGGAACAGTTATTCTTAATACAAATATTCAATTTTCACAGGTTCATACATCTGTCTTAAAACGAGCTATTAAAACGAGTAATATTATGATGGAAGAAATGAATCAACTTTGGATTCCAATACAGAAAAATTGGCGTCTTAATGAACGACATTATGGTGCCTTGCGCGGTTTAAATAAAGATGAAACCAAACGTATCTACGGTATTAAACAAGTAGCCCAATGGCGCCGTAGTTATACGACTATCCCACCTAGTTTATCTGTACCTGATAATGATAGACGGTACAAGCAACGTGTTAAAAGTAGCTTACCAACATCAGAAAGCTTAGAAATGGCATTTAAACGGATTTTACCTTACTGGCAAGATGTCATTGCCCCAGAGTTAAGACAAGGTAATAACCAGTTGATTGTCGCACATGGCAGTACACTTAGGGTATTGATAAAATATTTAGAAAATATTTCAGATGCAGATATTGATGGCGTTGAGGTTCCGAATGGTGTCCCTATTTGGTATACATTAAATGATGATTTAACAATTAAAAGCAAAAAAATTTTAACACAAAAAAAGTAACAACAATTCAATATTGTTGTTACTTTTTTAATTATGCTAATGCACCCATTGGATCCCAAGGAGCAAGGACTTTAGGTTCTTCTTTTAGAATAGCTTGTAATTTTTCTGGTAAGAATTTTTTGTTAACGACAACTTGATAACAATATTCTTCCATCCAGTCATCACTCATAACGAAGAAGCCTTTATTACCAACTTTTTCGCCCCATGAGTTTTCAACTTTCCATTTGGTTGCTTGATCATTAACCAAATCAACACCTGTTAGAACCATAGCATGAGTCATTAGACTCTCACCGTAATCAAGGCGTTCAGCTTTTGATAAAGCTAGATCAATATTGAACAATTCATCTTTATGATAAAGTTCAGTATCCATAATACCAATTTGGCGTTCAGACGATTGACCAACATCACAACCGAACCAGACGCTCTCGCCAGATTGTAATTGTTTGATGGCAACATCTCTAAAATCAGCCATGTTAATGTTTAAATGGCGAATAGGACGCCCATCAACAACATTTCCAAGACGATCAACTGTGTACATATTATTGTAAGGTTTATCATCTGTTGGACCATTAATGATTGAGACGTATTCATCTAAGTCCCAACCGATAAATTTTTCATAGAATGTTTTTGGTGTTAAATTTTTATCAATATGATATTCATTATCAGAATCACGATATTCAAAGTCAAATGTTGCAGGAGGTTCACCAAAACTGTATGCTAATAAACGATAAATTTCAGTAAGTTTAGCTTCTTTGACGACTTCAATTTCTTTTGAACTTGTTCCGGCAGCAACGAGTTCACGTAAATCAACAGCATCTTTTCTTAATTTTAAGTTTAAAGTTGAATTGATTTCGCTTGATTTAGAACTATTATATGTTTCAGGCATCACAGATTGAGGAACAACACCATATTTTTCAATAATTGCAACGATCATATCCCATTGGCCGCCATCTTGTTGTGGAGTTGTCATTAACCATGAAACGGTACGGTCACTAGTTGGTTTATCAGCTGTTTCAAGAACATTTTGATAAAAGTAATTTGCTTTTTCAAGTTTATCCCAGAAGTAAGTGAAATTTTGTGACAATTCAAAATCTTTGGCAACTTTAAAATTTGTTTTCATGTCATGACGCATTGTATTTAATGCGGCGAACATCCAACAACGACCTGATTGCTTTTGGTTAGAAACATTACCAACATCCAGATCAATTGAGAAAACAGGTTCCATTTTAGCTTGGGCTTTTAAATCGTAACTATTTGCTAAAATACCATTTTTTGTAACGGCACGTTCAATAACTTCATGGCTTTCACGTGCATGTAAATTTTTTTGGAATTTTGCGAGTTGTTCTGAACTAATTGATTGTGTCAAAAAAATCACACTCCTATATAAGATTTAAGTACTGTGGCTATTATAATATATCTCGTTAGATTAGTAAACAATGTTAAAAAGAAAAGAAAATTCTCATTTTTAAATAAAATCAATTTGCGTATTTAAAAAGAGCCAATAAAAATTAGCTCTTCTTTAGAATTATTTAATTGTAAAGGTGTCAGAACGTGCGTGTAAAACTTCAGGACCATCTTGACGTCCAACGATAACCGTATTTACACAATCTAAAAATAGACCTTGTTCTACAACACCAACTTGTTTAGCTAAATAATCTTGTATGCTAGCAGGATCGTTTATTTCACCTAAATATAAATCGATGACAAAATTTTTAGAGTCAGTTAAAACATTTTCATTATCAACAGTTCTAAATTTGGGATTAAATCCTTTAGCTTCTAATTTTTTGAATAATTGATGACTACCGTAAGGGATAACTTCAACGGGAAGAGGGAATTTACCCAACGTATGAACCATTTTACTTTCATCAACAATCCACATATTTTGATTTGAATTAATAGCAACAATTTTTTCAAATAAATGAGCAGCACCGCCACCTTTAATACCTTGGAAATGGTCATCAATTTCATCTGCACCATCAATTGTTAAATCAATGTGGTCAACTTCATCAACTGATTTAACTGGAATACCAAGTGATTTTGCTTGTTCTTCAGTTCTAATTGATGTTGAAACACCGATAATTGATAAGTTTTCATTTTTAACACGTTGACCTAATGCATCTACCATAAATTTAACGGTTGAGCCTGTACCAAGTCCAACAACCATACCGTCTTTAATAAACTCGACAGCTTTTTGTCCAACTAATTTTTTTAAATTGTCTTGATTCATGTGTGTCACTCTCCTATTTTTTATTTAGGTGTATAAATTAATTCTAAAAGTTCTGGATGTTCACTAAAATAAAACTTTGTATAAGGGCATAATGGTAAAATAGTTTGCTGATTTAGAATAACTTGTTTAATTAAGTAATCAGTTGTACTTTTTGCAAGCCCTTGATGACGCTGATTGTCAGCTACCCAAGTATGTTCAATGACCATTGTCTGATTAGCATTAATCATGGTAAAACTAATTCGACTAATTAACTCGTCATTAACGTTGTACACGCGTAAATCGGTTTCATTTAGTTGGAAATCCATTTGAACACCTTCCCTTTGAATGTAATTATACCATTAAAAAATGCCCAAAAACTAGCCATTTATGTCATAAATGAGGTAAGATAAAAAGTAAACAGATTACGGGGATAAACAAATGAAAACAAGAGGATTTGAAATTGTTACTAAATATGCAGGGAAAATTGACTTACCCGTTCGATCAACAACAACTTCGGCAGGATATGACTTAGCTGCAGCTGAAGATTTTACATTACCTTCAATCTGGAAAAGTGGATTTTTAAAGGTTTTATGGCTAATTAGGCATCGTGAATCGGTGGCTGAAGAAGAGCTCATTCAAGCAAATAAAATTTTGAAACCTTATTTAATTCCCACAGGAATTAAAGCGTATATGCTAGATAATGAATTTTTATTATTAGCAAATCGTTCAAGTAGCCCCTTAAAACGTGGACTGATTTTACCAAATGGAATTGGTGTTATTGATTCTGATTACTATAATAACGAAAAAAATGAAGGTGAAATTTTCATACAAATTGTTAATTTTAGTTTAAAAGATCAAATGGTAAAAAAAGGAGATCGGATAGGCCAAGGGATTTTTATGCCCTATTTAACTGTTGATAATGAAAAGGTGACCGCTACAAAACGTATTGGCGGATTTGGTTCATCAGGTAAATAGTTATTATAGAATGATTAAGAATTTCAATTGAAATTACAGGTTGTCGTTTATGTGATAAAATATTAACAATAGAATTTATAATGAAAGGGTGGGGAGTTTGTATGGCAAAAGTAAAAACGCAATTTGTATGTCAAAACTGTGGATACACCTCACCAAAGTATTTGGGTCGTTGCCCTAACTGTAACGAATGGAACACGATGGTAGAAGAGCGTGAACAATCACAAAAAGCAGATCGTAAAGCTCGTGTCAGTTTTACTGGAGCTTCTGTTAAACCAGAACTATTAGATGATATCTCAATGGCAGAACAAGAACGTGTTGAAACTGAGTTAGGTGAATTAAATCGTGTTCTTGGTGGTGGTGTTGTACCCGGGTCATTAGTTTTAATTGGTGGTGATCCAGGCATTGGTAAATCAACATTACTTTTACAAGTTTCTGGTCAACTAAGCCAAACTGGCGGAACTGTCTTATATGTTTCTGGTGAAGAAAGTGCTGTTCAGATTAAAATGCGTGCACAGCGCCTCGGTGTTGGAGGTCAGAAATTTTATCTTTACCCTGAAACAGATATGGGTAATATTCGTCAAAATATTGAGACATTAAATCCTGATTACGTAGTCATTGACTCAATTCAAACAATGCAAGAACCAGAAATGTCTGCTGCAGTTGGCAGTGTTTCTCAAATTCGAGAAGTAACTGCTGAATTATTACAAATTGCTAAAACGAATGGTATTACGATTTTTATTGTTGGACATGTAACAAAAGGTGGTGCAATTGCTGGTCCCAAAATTTTGGAACATATGGTTGATACAGTCCTTTATTTTGAAGGAGATATGCATCACACGTTCCGTATTTTACGCGCTGTTAAAAACCGATTTGGTTCAACAAATGAAATTGGAATTTTTGATATGCGTGAAGGTGGGTTATTTGAAGTTGCAAACCCATCAGAAATTTTCTTAGAAGAACGTTTGGCTGGCGCAACAGGTTCTGCTATTGTTGTATCTATGGAAGGAACACGACCTATTTTGGTTGAAGTTCAAGCATTAATCACACCAACAGTTTACGGAACGGCGAAGCGTACAACTACAGGGCTTGATCACAATCGTGTGTCATTAATAATGGCCGTTCTTGAAAAACGTGCAAGTTTATTATTACAGAACCAGGATGCTTATCTTAAGGCGGCTGGTGGCGTAAAATTAGATGAACCAGCTATTGATTTAGCGATTGCTGTTAGTATTGCGTCAAGTTATCGAGATAAAGAAACAGACCCTGCAGACAGTTTTGTAGGTGAAATTGGATTGACTGGTGAAATTCGACGTGTTAATCGGATTGAACAACGGGTTGCTGAAGCACAAAAGCTTGGATTTAAACGAATTTTTATTCCTAAAAATAATTTATCAGGATGGACACCACCTAAAGGAATTACAGTTGTTGGTGTTGCTACACTAAGCGAAGCACTAAAAGTAGTGTTTAGTTAGAAAGGAGGAGTTGTCAATGCGTAGAAATATTATTAAAGGTGTTGTTGCACTAGTCGGCGGTGGAATTGGTGTTAGTTTGCTACCACTTTTTTGGAAATTAGTGAGTATTGCGGAGATTGGTATATTAAATAATAGTGTTGTTAATTTTTTAATAGGTGTCGGTTTAGCTCTTATTCTATCTTTATTTATCATAACGCCACTAGAAAAATTACTGGCAAATATTGAAAATTATTTAACTAATCAAAGCCCAATGATGCTACTAACAGCGAGTGTTTCAACTATTGTTGGTATGGTTATTGCAATTTTAATCTCAACACCATTCTATCGATCAGAAATATGGCTATTGAACACAATTGTACCCGTTTTGTTACTATTTTTACTTGGATACTTGGGTTTTGTTATAGGAACTAATCGTTTGGAGGATTGGCGTAAATTATTTGCATCAAAAAATAAGAAAAGTGATGTCGTTGAAAGTAGTTTACTAGACCGTAATGTCAATGATAATTATCATGAATATAAAATATTAGATACAAATATCTTAATTGATGGCCGGATTTATGATTTGATTAAAACTGGCTTTATTGAAGGAACATTATTAGTTCCTAATTTTGTTTTATATGAACTCCAATATATTGCAGATTCAGCTGATAGTATCAAACGTGTTCGGGGTCGTAGAGGATTAGATATTTTAAATAAACTTCAAGATGAAAAAATCATGCCGATTGAAATGTATGAAGGTGATTTTGAAGAAATTGAAGAAGTAGATAGTAAGTTAATTAAATTAGCTAAAACGATTGATGGGGTTATTGTCACAAATGATTTTAATTTAAACAAAGTTAGCGAATTTCAAAATGTCCAGATTTTGAATGTAAATGCACTAGCTAAATCATTGAAACCTCGGGTTATTCCTGGAGAACAATTACATGTTATGGTAATAAAAAATGGTTCTGAGCGTCAACAAGGTGTTGCTTATTTGGATGATGGAACAATGGTTGTCGTGGAAGAAGGAAAGTATTTCCTAAACAAATCAATTGACGTTGTCGTTACAAGTGCACTTCAAACGGATGCTGGAAGAATGATTTTTGCAAAACCATTACATTCAATGAAAAAAATAAACGATAAGAAATAAAGTCAATACTAAGATTATTGGCTTTATTTTTTATCCGATTCATTGTAAACTAGATTAGTTGAATAAAGCCTTAAATAAACGGTTTATATCGTAGTAACTAAATACAGAAAAAAGAAAGAGGCGTTATCATGGCTAAAAATAAAATTCGTGTCAGATATGCACCAAGTCCAACTGGACATTTACACATTGGAAATGCTCGTACCGCTCTATTTAATTACTTATTTGCGAGAAGTCAAAAGGGTACTTTTGTTATCCGTATTGAAGATACTGATACAAAGAGAAATATTGCTGATGGTGAACGCAGCCAACTAGATAACTTAAAATGGTTAGGCATGGATTGGGATGAAGGTCCTGACAAACCAGGAGAATTTGGTCCTTATCGTCAATCAGAACGTAAAGATATCTATTTACCATTAATCCAAGAATTAGTGGATAAAAATTTAGCTTACGAGTCATATAAAACAGAAGATGAACTCGAAGCAGACCGTGATGCTCAAAAAGCACGTAATGAAATGCCACATTATGAATACGAATATGCAGGTATGTCTGATGATGAGATTACTGCTAAAATTGCAGAGTCAAAAGCTGCCGGTTTAACACCTGTTATTCGTTTCCGTGTTCCAGCAAACAAAAAATACGAATTTAAAGATATTGTTAAAGGTGAAATTACCTTTGATTCCAATACTATTGGTGGCGATTTTGTTATTCAAAAACGTGATGGTATGCCAACATATAACTTTGCTGTTGTTGTTGATGATCACTTGATGGAAATTACGCATGTTCTTCGTGGGGATGACCATATTGCCAATACGCCTAAGCAATTGATGATTTATGAAGCATTTGGCTGGGATGCACCTATCTTTGGACATATGACATTAATTATCAATACAGAAACAGGAAAAAAATTAAGTAAACGTGATGAAAATGTTCTCCAATTCATTGAACAATATCGTGAATTAGGCTACTTGCCAGAAGCTATGGTAAACTTCATTACCTTATTAGGCTGGTCACCAGTTGGCGAAAGTGAAATTTTCTCTCGCCAAGAATTGATTAAAATGTTTGATCCTAAACGTTTAAGCAAGTCACCAGCTTCATTTGATGGTAAAAAATTAGAATGGATTAATAATCAATATATTAAAACAGCTGATGAAGATAAAGTAATGGATTTGGCTTTACGTCAATTAATTCAAGATGGTAAAATTGAAGCTGATCCAAGTGCAGAAAGAATTGAATGGGCTCGTAAATTAATTAGCCTTTATAAGCAACAAATGTCATATACAGGTCAAATTACTGAAATGGCAGAAGTATTTTTAAGCGAACCACCTGTTCTTGATGATGAAGCAAAGGCAGAGTTAGCTGTTGAAACAGCACCAACAGTTTTAAAAGAATTTGCTGAACGCATTAAAACGATTGATATTTTTGATGCTGTTGCTATCCAAGCAACAATTAAATCAATTCAAAAAGATACAAAAATTAAAGGTCGTCAATTATATATGCCAATCCGTATTGCAACAACGCGTGAAATGCATGGACCAGAACTACCAGCATCAATCGAATTGCTTGGTCGTGAAAAAGCATTAGCTCATTTGAACAAAACGTTAGAAGAAATGAATACAAAATAATTTTTGATAAGAGAGAGTAACAACTTATTGGCGTTTTTTAGAAAGTTTTCGGTGATGTGAGAAAACAAACGTTAGTTGTGAAGTGCCTCTTTAAAATGCTATGATGAACAAAGTAATTATAGTCGTGTAATGAACGTTAACTCATTGTTGGATGTAGGTTCACTACATCTTAAGGAGTGGAACAACGTTGAAGACGTCTTTTATAAGTATATAAAAGACGTCTTTTTTTAACAAAAAGATTAAATGGCGGGTGATAAAATGATTTCAATTTATAATACATTAACGAATCAAAAAGAGGTTTTTAAACCACTTGTGTCTGGGAAAGTTAGTATGTACGTTTGCGGGCCAACCGTTTATAACTATATTCATATTGGAAATGCGCGAAGTGCTATTGCGTTTGATACAATTCGTCGATATTTTGAATATCGTCATTTTAAAGTTAACTATGTATCTAATTTTACAGATGTTGATGATAAAATGATCAAAGCTGCTAAAGAAGACCATATAACAGTTCAACAATTAGCCGATAAGTTTATTGCTGCTTTCATGGAAGATACCAAGGCATTGGCGATTGAACCAGCAACTAAAAATCCAAAGGCGACAGAAAATATTGATGATATCATTCAATTTATATTAAATTTAATTGATAAAGGTTATGCTTATGTATCTGATGGGGATGTTTATTTTAGAACGCGTAAATCTCCAGATTATGGTAAATTATCTGATCAAAATATCAACGAATTAGAACAAGGTGCCAGTCAGCATGTTGATACTGAAGAAACGGCTCGAAAAGAAGATGAAATTGATTTTGCACTTTGGAAATCAGTCAAAAATGATGATCTTTCTTGGAACTCTCCATTTGGTAAGGGCCGTCCGGGTTGGCACATTGAGTGTTCTGTAATGGCAACAAAATACCTAGGTCCAACGATTGATATTCATGGTGGTGGACAGGATTTAATGTTTCCACATCATGAAAATGAAATCGCTCAAAGTGAAGCTGAAACGGGTCAAAAATTTGCTAACTATTGGATGCATAATGGATTTGTAACAATTGGTGAAAATGATGAAAAAATGAGTAAATCACTAGGTAATTTTGTTACGGTGCATGATATGATTAAAGAAGTCAATCCACAAGTTATCCGTTTCTTTATGGCAACAACGCATTACCGCCGTCCAATTCAGTATAGCCAAGCGAATATTGATGAAGCGACTAATAATTTAAATAAATTGAAAACAGCATTTGATAACTTAACTTATCGATTGAACGATGCTATTTCAGGAGAAAATAAATTAATAGAAAATCAAATTAATGAGAGCTTATCCAATTTTGAAACTGCTATGGATGATGATTTTAATTCACAAAATGGTATTGCAGTTATCTATGATTTAGCTAAGAAAATGAATGTCTATTCTGAAAACAAACAAGTGGAACGAGATTCAATTAATCACTTGTTAGAAATTTTTAAAGAAATGACATCAGTTTTTGGATTAGCTTTTGGACAAGTAGCTGATGCTCTAGATATCAGAGTTGAAAAATTAATTGCACAAAGAATAGAAGCTAAGAAACAAAAAGATTTTCAAAAAAGCGATGAAATTCGAGATCAACTTGCAGCAGAAGGAATTATTTTGGAAGACACACCACAAGGAACTAGATGGAGAAAAGACTAATGGAAAATAATGCAGATTATCAACAAATGAATGGGATTGCGTTAGCTTATATGGGCGATGGTATTTATGAAGTATTTGTTCGTAAACACTTACTTGTACAAGGACTTACAAGACCAACTCAATTACACCATCAAGCAACACATTATGTATCAGCCAAAGCACAAGCTTTCTTGATAGATAAAATGACAGAAAATAATATTTTAACTGAAGAAGAAATAGACTACTTTAAACGTGGACGTAATGCTAAAAGTCATACTTCAGCTAAAAATACATCAGTAATAACGTATCGTATTTCAACTGGATTTGAAGCATTGTTTGGCTACTTATTTTTGAGTAATCAAAACGATAGATTGGCCGAATTGGCAAAATGGTGTATTAACACCGTTGAAAAGGAGAACTTAAATGGGACAACCAAGAAGTAGTGAAGAGGCTGGCGATTTTATTATTGGTCGTCACCCTGTAGAAGCAGCGTTAAAAAGTAATCAATCAATTAACAAATTATTTTTACAAACTGGATTAAAATCAGATGTTTTAAGTGGTATTGAACAGTTAGCTAAGAAAAAAGGTATTATCACACAACTAGTTCCTAAAAGTAAATTAGATTTATTATCAGATCAACAAAATCACCAAGGCGTTATTGTAGCAGTTGCCGCATTTGAATATGCAACTATTGAAGATCTTTTCAAAAGTGCAGCTGATAAAGATGAACCACCATTTTTCCTTATTTTAGATAATGTTGAAGATCCACATAACTTAGGATCAATTATGAGAACAGCCGATGCTGCGGGTGTACATGGAATTATTATTCCAAAACGTCGCGCAGTCGGTTTAACGTCAACAGTTGCTAAGACGTCAACAGGTGCAATTGAATATATGCCAGTTGCTCGCGTAACTAATTTGGTAAATACTGTAAATGAATTGAAAAAGGCCGGATTATGGGTCTTCGGAACAGATATGGATGGACAAGATTATCGTGAATGGGATGCTAAAGGACCCACAGCCCTCGTAATTGGTAACGAAGGTAAAGGTATTTCACCGTTATTGAAAAAAGCTTGTGATGGTATGTTGACTATTCCAATGGTTGGACACGTTCAAAGTTTAAACGCCAGTGTCGCAGCCAGTTTACTTATTTATCAAGGATTTACTTCTAGGGGTAAATAATAATGAAAAAGCAAATTTTGGTTGTAGATGCCTATAATATGATTGGTAATTGGCCAGAATTAAATCGATTGAAACAATCAGAGCGACTTGATGAAGCACGTGACTTGCTACTGCACAAATTATCAAATTATCATAAACAGATTGACTCTCGGTTAATCGTTGTCTTTGATGCAATGTATGTTCCAGGACTATCAAAGAGTTATACAAAATATGGATTAGAGATTATTTGGACAGCAGAGGGTCAGACGGCTGATAGTTATATTGAAGCAATGATAGGTGAGTTACAGACTAAACTCACACAGGTAACTGTTGCAACGAGTGATCAAGCAGAACAGTGGACTATTTTCTCACAAGGTGCATTAAGAATTCCTGCATGGGAGTTATACAAAGACATTAATGAATCTAAAAAAGAAGTTGCTCAACAAGCCAAAAAATATCAAACGGAGGCATCGGTTCGTCGTTCACCATGGGACTCAGAACAATTAGATAGTCTGGCTGAATTGCGTGATCACCTATCACATGACTAAGCAACTGTTGTAATCAGTCATTATGTTTGGTATATTGAAAAATGGAGACCCGGATATGGAGAGTCTACTTGTTAGATGAAACTTACCGGAGTACTGAAAACGAAACAGATTTTCAATTGATTTGCCAAATTAAATTAGGTGCAGAACATAAATTTGAACCGTTATTTGAACGATATCGTCCAATGGTTTATTCGATGATTCGTAAATACTATCTAAAATTATGGGATACTGAAGATTTTTTACAAGAGGCTAGAGCTGTTTGTTTTAAAGCATTAAAAAATTACCAACCGAACAAAGGAATTACGTTTGGACAGTATTTTAAAACCAGTCTATCGAATTGTATTTTTAGTTTAATTCGCAAACAATCAGCGACTAAAAGGCTGTCTGATGCGAACTCGCATTCTTTGGAACGATATGAAGAAACTTATGGTGAATGTGAACGGCCTTCGTTTTATTGTGAGATATTGGCAGATGACAGAATTATCCTTCAAGAAAAATTGGATGATTTTGAATTGAAATTGTCAGAGTTAGAAAGAAGTACTTTTGTTTTACTTTATTATCAAATGAAAAAGCCAGAAGAAATTGCGCTTATTTTAGAGTGCGATATGAAAAAGGTATTAGGATCTATCTCAAGGTGTAAGAGTAAGCTTGGGTTATTTTTTAAAGAAAATCGATAATTAGGAAAGAAAGAAAAGAGGGTGGTTCCTTTTTTCTTTCTTTTAATGTAAAATGAGTGTATTCTTTAAAAATGTTAGTCGAAGTTAGCGTTAGTTAACTTTACATTAAGGAGAAAAAGTCATGGCACAAAGAAAAGTAGCATTGGCTTGTATCGTTTGTGGCTCACGAAATTATATTGTAGCTGCAAAACCGAGCAGAACCGAACGCTTAGAAGTAAATAAATTTTGTAAATATTGTAATAAACATACGTTACATCGTGAAACAAAATAGGGGGATAGTTATGAGAAAAATTAATGCATTTCTTAAAAGTGTTATCGTAGAAATTAAAGCAACAACTTGGCCAACAGGTAAGGAACTACGTCGTGATACAACAACTGTTGTTGTAACTGCAATTATGTTTGCGATTTTCTTCTGGATTGTTGATTCAGGTGCTTCTGCATTCTTAACCCTATTTTCATAGAAGAATAGCTATTTAACTGATGTTTTGATATAATGACACAAGTGAGAAAACTTCGTTGATGCGGAGTTTTTTTTGTTTGAGAAAAATGAAGCTGATAATTTAAGGAGAGATATATATAATGGAATCAATCGAAAAAAGTTGGTATGTCTTACATACTTACTCTGGTTACGAAAATAAAGTTAAAACAAATATTGAATCACGTGCACAATCAATGGGTATGGAAGATTTTATTTTCCGTGTAGTTGTTCCTGAAGAAGAAGAACGTGAAGTTAAAAATGGTAAAGAAAAAACAGATATGAAGAAAACATTCCCTGGATATGTTTTAGTTGAGATGGGTATGTCAGATGAATCATGGTATGTTGTTCGTAATACACCAGGCGTAACTGGGTTCGTTGGTTCTCATGGGGCCGGAAGTAAACCAGCACCACTATTACCTGAAGAAGTAGAATTGATTCTTCGTCGTTTGGGTATGAGTGCTCGTCATCAAGAATTGGACATTGAAATTGGTGAATCTGTCACAATTATTGAAGGTGCATTTGCTAACCTTATCGGTAAAGTAACGGAAATTGATAATGAAAAATTAAAACTTAAAGTTGATATTGATATGTTTGGTCGTGAAACAAGTACAGAATTGAACTTTGATCAAGTAGATAAATTATTAGGCTAGGGTGATAACTCACAAAAGTAGAAGGTGATTTAATGACTAAGGGACTTTTGAAGATAGGCTTGTTAGGTCTAGGAGCAGGCACAAGTTTTTTCATTGGGAATAAATTTAGACGATTAGGGCATGTTTCAATTGATGCCTCTGATCCAATTGTACCTAGCGACAAGATGACCCCAACACTATTTGTTCACGGTTATAGTGGTAATCGACTTTCTTTTGGCCCAATGATTGCCCGTTTTGAACGAGCAGGCTATGGTCGTAAAGATATGGTTATCATAGTTGATGATAATGGTAGTTTACATGTTGAAGGTCAATTAAGATCTGCGCAACCATTCATTCAAGTTTTATTTAAAAATAATATAGCTCCTGTTGAAAAACAAAGCTTATGGTTACATTATATTATGCAATTTTTATATGGCGCTTATGCCATTGAAAAGGTCGATTTTGTTGGGCATTCAATGGGTAGTGTCAGTATATTACGCTATATGACAGAATACAGAGATATGACTGATGTCCCAATGGTGGCACATGCCATTTCAATTGGTGCACCATACAATGATCATAATGTAGCACAAAATACGCCTATCATTGAAGATTTATTTTTAACTGATAAAGGTCCAGTGGAAACGACTTCACTCTACCAGTATTTTGAAAAGGCAATGCAGCATCTACCGGAGAATTTACAATTTTTAAATATTGCTGGCGATTTGAAAAATGGCAATGATGGCGCTGTTTCCATTAATAGTGTTTTATCACTTCGCTATTTAGTTGAAAATCAGCTTAATTATCAGGAACTTATTGTGAGCGGTCGAAGAGCAGCACACAGATTATTACATGAAAATAAACGAGTTGATGAATCAATTTACACATTTTTATGGAAAAAGCATAAATAAGATTGCGTGGAACCCATCTGGGTGTTATATTATATTAGTATGTTCTGCATACAGTGGGAGGAGAAATTTATATCTCCATTTACCACGCACGGATTTTACAAGGAGGTATGTCACGTGGCTAAAACAGTAGCAAACGTCGTTAAATTACAAATTCCAGCAGGGAAAGCAACTCCTGCTCCACCGGTTGGTCCTGCATTAGGACAAGCTGGTATTAATATCATGGGCTTTACAAAGGAATTCAATGCACGTACAGCTGACCAAGCTGGTATGTTAATTCCCGTTGTAATTAGTGTTTACGAAGATCGTTCATTCGATTTCGTTACAAAAACACCACCCGCAGCAGTTCTTTTAAAGAAAGCTGCAGGCGTTGAAAGTGGTTCTGGCGAACCTAACACTAAAAAAGTTGCAACAGTAACTAGTGCTCAAGTTCAACAAATCGCTGAAACTAAAATGCAAGATCTAAACGCTTCAGGTGTTGAATCTGCAATGCGCATGATCGAAGGAACTGCACGAAGCATGGGATTCGTTGTAGAAGGTTAATTCCTAACTACAAACACGCTTCTCGGTCGGATACTCTATGAAAATAGATGTATCAAGTGGGAGGTTTATCCGTTAGACCACATATTGCAAGGAGGAAAATTCAAGATGGCTAAAAAAGGTAAAAATTATCAAGACGCTTTAAAACAAGTTGAAGAAGGTAAAAACTATTCAATTACTGATGCAATCGCATTAGCTAAGAAAATGGACTTTGCTAAGTTTGACGCTACAATTGAACTTGCTTACAACTTAAACTTAGATACAAAACAAGCAGACCAACAATTACGTGGGGCTGTTGTACTTCCAAATGGTACTGGTAAAGACCAAACTGTTGTTGTATTCGCTAAAGGCGATAAAGCTAAAGCTGCACTTGCAGCCGGCGCTGACGTTGTTGGTGATGATGACTTGGTTGAACGTATTTCTGGTGGCTGGTTAGATTTTGATGTTGCTATTGCAACACCAGATATGATGGCCCAAGTTGGACGTTTAGGCCGTGTCTTAGGACCTAAAGGTTTAATGCCTAATCCTAAAACAGGTACTGTTACAATGGACGTTGAAAAAGCAGTTTCAGAATCTAAAGCCGGCAAGGTAACTTACCGTACTGATAGAGATGGAAATGTTCATGTTCCAATTGGTAAAGTATCATTTGATGATGCAGCATTAATTGGTAACTTTGATGTTATCAACGATGTTATTGTTAAAGCTCGCCCATCATCAGTTAAGGGTGGCTATATCAAACATTTATCTGTTGCTACAACATTTGGTCCAAGCTTAAACTTGGCTCAAAACTAATATTAGATAATTAAATTTCTTTAGTTGACCCATATATCTAACTGTGTTAAATTTATGGAAGTCAATTAATTTATGATTCTACCGAAGACTCAGGTGGCGCAAGCCTTAATTTACCTGCCGAGGAGTGAAGTATTACTCTCTCTGTGTCTTGGTGGACACGGAGTTTTTTTATTGTAAAAAAGCTCTGACACGACTACAGGAGGTGAATCAATTATGAGTAAAGAATTTATCGCACAAAAAGCATTAATTGTGGATGAAGTAACTGAAAAATTCAATAACGCTGCATCTGCAGTTGTTGTGGATTACCGTGGTTTAACGGTTGAACAAGTGACTGCATTACGTAAGGAATTACGCGAAGCAGGCGTTGAAATGAAAGTTATCAAAAACAAGATTTTAGTACGTGCTGCTGAAAAAGCAGGGTATGAAGGTATGGAAGAAGTATTTTCTGGACCTACTGCAGTCGCATTTTCTAGCGAAGATGTTGTTGCACCTGCACGTATTATGGCTAATTTTGCTAAGACTGCTGAAGCACTTAGCATTAAAGGTGGTGTCATTGAAGGTAAAGTTGCAACGTTAGAAGAAATTAACGCTCTTGCTACATTACCTAGTCGTGATGGCTTACTTTCAATGTTACTTTCAGTATTACAAGCACCTGTTCGCAACGTTGCTTATGCAATTAACGCTGTTGCAGAAAGTAAAGACGAAGAACCTGCTGCTTAATACTTAGCATCTATGATCGGTACCTAAAGGTACACACAAAATCGTACACATAAAATGGAGGATACACACATGTCATTAGATACAGAAAAAATCATTGCTGATTTAAAAGAAGCAAGCATTTTAGATTTAAACGACTTAGTTAAAGCAATCGAAGAAGAATTCGGTGTTTCAGCTGCTGCTCCTGTAGCTGCTGCTGGCGCTGGTGCTGGCGAAGCTGCTGCTGAAAAATCAGAATTTACTGTTGAATTAACAGAAGCTGGCGACCAAAAAGTTAAAGCTATCAAAGCCGTTCGCGAAATTACAGGTTTAGGCCTTAAAGACGCTAAAGGTTTAGTTGATAACATTCCATCAGTTATCAAAGAAGGTATTTCTAAAGACGAAGCTGAAGCAATGAAAGCTTCTTTAGAAGAAGTTGGCGCAGTAGTTACTCTCAAATAATAATATTTTTATTTTTGAATAATTTTAAGCACGATGATTTCCAATTTATTGGAAATCATCGTGCTATTTTTTTGCAAAATGTTTGGTTATGTTAATAAATCGTGGTAAGGTATTTAAATAAACATATATCTGAAAAAATATTGAATAAAATGGACAAAATGTAGAGGGGGTAAGCTATAAACGAACATAATTAGAAGCGTCTATTTAAAGGATAGCGATAACTATTCCAATATTAGCGTTTGAAATCTCTTTAAAATTAGAAATTCGTCGAATTATTAATTAATGTTAAACTTTTTCTATATACATCATTAGTTATTTATTAATGTCCACAGTTTGGCATGATCACCAGCGCTTATTTAAAATTAGTTAGTATGTAGATAAAAGAGTTAATTTAGAAATAGTAACTAGATCGAAGCAAATTATTTTTATGGTGATGTTAGTTATTTTATACCAAATTTTACATAGACTACATTAATTTTATTAACGATATAGACTTTATTGTGAAATGAAGGTTACGTAGAACAAAAGAAAAAATAGTATTATATATTCCGGGGGGAGTATAAGTAACAAAAAATAAATCGGGGGATTCAAAAAATGAAAAAAATAATTAGTACGTGTAATGAATTTATTAAAAAAAGATTAACAGCAATTAAGCTTTTATTTGTTTTATCAGTTTTAATTTTTGTTATTATCCAAGTTGGACAAATATTTAAGGATATAAATGGTGAACAAGTTCAGCAAAGTTTTGAATCACAGTCAGTAAAATCCATTATATTAATGTTGGTAATTGGATTTATTGCTGTCCTTCCGATGATGATTTATGATTTTGTCATGGTTAAATTTTTACCAGAAAAGTATTCTTGGCGATACATTCTTCAAAGCGGTTGGATAACGAATACAATGACTAACATAGCAGGATTTGGTGGCCTACTAGGTGCATCACTTAGAGCTAATTTTTATAGTAAAAATGCGTCTAAAAAACAGGTGCTATTTGCTATATCAAAAATAGCATTATTTTTAGTTGCGGGTCTATCACTATATTGTTGGGTTTCTTTATTCATGATTTTTGGATTAAATATTGGACCACAATTCGGACAGTATTGGGTCTGGTTGTTATTAGGTGGCCTATATTTTCCAATTGTTTTTATTATTACAAAGACAAGAGATTCAGAATTTTTTGCAGATTTAACATTAGGTCGTGAACTAACGTTAATACTTGGCTCTTCCTTAGAATGGGGATCTGCTGGTTTATTTTTCATTTATATCGGATTTATGATGAATGTTGATACATCTAATTTAGTTGCTGTCTTCCCGTTATTTATTATCGCATCAATTATCGGTGTTATTTCAATGATTCCGGGTGGGTTAGGTTCTTTTGATGTCTTTATGATTTTAGGGTTACAAACATTAGGTGTACAGGATAGCACAGCTGTTATCTGGTTATTGTTTTATCGATTATTTTATTATATATTCCCATTCTTAGTGGGGGTATTATTATTCGTTAAAGATTCAGGACATCGTCTTAATGAGTACTTAAATGGACTACCAGTTATCTTACTCAGTAGAGTAGCACATTTTATACTTGTGTTATTTTTCTATATGACAGGTATCATCTTATTACTTGCTTCAACGGTTCCAGAATTTACATTTACTAATCCAATTATTAATTACTTATATCCTTATACCTTTTATTTCATTCATCAAATGAGTAATATTATACTTGCATTCTTAATGATTGGGATTGGTCGAGGTATTGAATCTAAAGTTAAACGTGTCTATTGGCCAATGATTATCTTTGTTGTCGTGGGTATTGCTAATACATTGTGGCATGATTTCTCAGTAACAATACTTATTTTCTTAACTATCATTCTCATTTGTGCACTATTATCTAAACCAATATTTTATCGTGAAAGATTTGAATATTCATGGGGCCGTTTATTAATTGATGGAAGTATATTTGCTGGAACATTCATTTTATACACAATCGTAGGATTCTATAACATGCCAGAATTCCACTTTAAGGGTAAAGTTCCAGATGTATTCTTATTTCCTTCAGAAAAGATATGGCTATCAGGATTCCTAGGTTTACTTTCTGCAGTTGTGGTGTTATGGATTGCATTTACGTACTTATCTGGTAAGGATAAACGATTTGGTAAGCAAGATTTTCCAGCAGATCGTGTTAAAAATGTAATTGATACTTATGGTGGTAATGAAGTCAGTCATCTTTCATTTTTAAAGGATAAAAATGTTTATTTCTATCAAAATGATGGACAGGACGAAGTATTTTTCCTTTATCAAAAAAAATCGAATAAATTAGTGGTTATGGGTGAACCTGTTGGTAATCATGAGTTTATTCGTGAAGCAATTAATCAATTTATTGTTGACGCAGATATTGAAGGATTAGAATTAGTTTTTTATGAAGTTGATGCGAAGTTAACAATGATGTTACATGAAGTTGGATTTGATTTCATTAAAACGGGTGAAGAAGGTTTTGTTAGAGTAGCTGAATTTGAATTGGCTGGTAAAAAAAGACGTTCTGAACGTGCTTTAATGAATAAATTTGAACGAGAAAACTATACATTTGCAATGATCGAGCCCCCTTATTCAAAGGAAACTATTCAAGAATTGAAAAAAATATCTGATAGTTGGCTGAATGGACAAGCTGAAAAAGGATTTTCTTTAGGATTTTTCGATGAATATTATCTTAATCAAGCGCCTATTGCTATTATTAATGATTCTGAGGGACATAAGGTTGCCTTTGCGACAATGATGCCAACCGGAAATAATAGGGTCTTATCGATTGATTTGATGAGATATAGTAGAGAAGAAGCGCCATCTGGTATTATGGATAAAATCTTTATTAGCCTTTTTCAACAAGCAAAAGAAGGCGGCTATGAATTATTCGATATGGGTATGGCACCATTGTCGAATGTAGGTGAATCTAAATTTAGTTTTGCGGAAGAAAAAATAGCTCATTTAATTTATGAATATGGGTATCATTTTTATGGTTTCCAGGGACTAAAGAAGTATAAAAATAAATATGTAACTAAATGGCAGCCAAAATATATTTCATTTAGGAAACGTAGTTCGATTGCCTTTACGTTATTACAGATTTTAGCAGTTGTAAATCAAAAAAAATCAGTAGATAAAAAGGATAGAATGCCTAGCCCTATAATGAAGTTTTTAATAAAGAATATTAGATAATATAGTATATTAAAAGGGTAGAGATATATATTATTTGAGACACCAAGACATAATTCCGGTAAAATATCGGAATTATGTCTTTTAATTTGCAAGAAATACGTTTGTTATGAAGCAAAAGAAACTCTAAATGTAGTGAACAAATAGTTAATTTAACGTACTTTTAGTCTGGAAACTGCGTATGATGATTGCTTTCTTACTCGATTATTTAGATATAAAAATGCCTCACAATTACTAGACTTATGTCTAATAATTGTGAGGCATTTCATTAATTAGTATTATCTTTTTTTAAACATATTTTTGATAGAGATTAATAAAAATGGCATATAGAGTAACCATAAATTTAAACGTTGCCACAAACCACGATAAGGAATTTTAAATTGTGAATCTGGCATAATTCTTGGATAAACAAATAAAAATTGAATTCCTAGTGAAATAATAAAGGCAACTAATAAAAGGGTTGTAATTAGTTTTTTACCTTGCTTTTGATAGAGTTTTAATAAAAAAAACATACTAATCAAAAGAGCGGTGTCGCCAATGCCTGACGAATAATTGTGGATCATACCCGTAATGCTTTGTGTATTTGATGTGAGTGCACGATCGAAAATTCCTGTTAAAAGACAATCGGTCATACTAAAAATAATTAACATAGCGGTAAACCAGCTGGCTAATTTTTTTGACGTACCTTTAAAATATTCATAGAAAGCTGGTGCTGAAAGTAAGAAAAGAAGTCCATTTATAACTTCCCAAACTTTAAATGCCATATGAGTTGGAACGCCAACTTCCCCAAAATCACTAATTAAATTAGTGAATTGCAAATAACCAGGTACAAATGGTGCTAATGCTAAAGGCAAAATCCACTCACTTATAACGGCAAGTGCCATTAAATAAAAACCATATTTCTTTAAAAAATTCATTATAGATCCCCAATTCTAATTATTTATATGATAATTTTATTATAACTTATTTAAGTAATAGTTGTTTACGAAAAGGCTAATTAAAAATGACACTTCTTAATTATAATTAAGATAATACCAAGATATATCGATTTAGATAGCCTTATTTTAGATATAATGATAAAGTGTTAACTAGTTTATGAACAATATTTTTGATATAATGGAAGTTAAGAAATTACAACAAATTGAAAGTAGGGTGTTACCTTGGATTCTGGTCCGGAAAATTATTTAGTGAATGTAATTGTTATTATCGCAATATTACTTTTGTCTGTGTTATTTACACTGACTGAGTATGCGTTGGTTCGTGTCCGTATTAGTGCATTGAAAGATATGTATGGGAAAAAGCCGCTTAAAAATATTAAGCGGGCTATTCATATGACGGAGAACCTAACGGAGTATCTGTCAACGGCCCAAGTTGGAATCACTTCAACTAGTTTGATTTTAGGTTGGATTGGTGAAAAAACAATAGCAGATGCGATTATACAATCAAATATATTACCCGCGGCTATGGCAAATGCTATTGCATCGGTTGCTGCAATTCTTATTTTTACTGTTATTCATGCTGTTTTTACTGATTTAGTACCTAAAAATATTGCAATTGCAGATCCATTGCCAGTATTATTATTTATTGTCCGTCCTATTATGTTTTTCCATATTGTGTTATACCCATTAATTTGGATTTTAGATCGTTCAGCAAATTGGATTACGCATTTGTTAGGTTATGAAGTTGAAAATGAAGAAGATATTTATTCGCAAACTGAAATTCTCTCATTATCTCGATTATCCGCAAATGCTGGTGAACTTGATGAAGAAGATTTAACATTCATGCGACGAGCATTTGATATGAATGATAAAGTGGCAGAAGATATCATGATTGACCGAACATCGATGGTTGCAGTAGACGTAGACGATTCAATTAGAAACGTTGTTAATTTATATTGGAGAACTAGATATTCAAGGTTCCCAGTTATTGCTAACAATGATAAAGATAAAGTTATCGGGTACGTTTATAGTTATGATTTATTGCGACAGGAAAAAATTGATAAGACAAATTTGATTTCAACAATTATGCGTGATATTCCGGCCGTTCAAGAAAATGCTGAAGTTCATAGTATTATGGATGTTATGGTATCTAAGAGAACACCAATCGTTATCGTCGTTAATGAGTATGGTGGGACTTCAGGGATTGTTACAGATAAAGATATCTATGAAGAATTATTTGGTGTTGTTAGAGAAGAATTTGATGATACGAATGACGATAATATAGTAGATATGGGAAACAATAAATTTAAAGTTTCAGGTAAAGTGACATTATATGATTTTGAAAGATATTTTGATACAACGCTTAAAGAAACGGAAGAAAGTGAAGCGGTGACGCTTACTGGATTTGTGCTTAATAATGACTCAAAATTTCGAGCTAATGATGAAATGAAAATTGCTAATTTTAATATTAAGGCATTGGACTATGAAAATGCTTATATTTCAGAATTTGAAGTAACTGTTTTACCAACAGATAAAAGAGTGATTAACAAAGTGAACGCTTAAAAAAATAGTATTTAGGGTTAGTTTTTAATTAGCTCTAAATGCTATTTTTTTTACTACATTACTGGTAAGGATTATAGCTTGCCAATTGGTAAAAGTAGTAACCATATTAATTTGAATCAAACGACTATTTCGAATTATTTAAAATGGTCACAATATCTGGTAGGAGGAGACAATTATGAAAAATAAAAGGAATATCAGCGCCATCTTATTTGGATTTGTTCCAATGATTATGGGAGTAGTTTTGTATCACAAATTACCCAATAAAATTCCGATTCACTGGAATATAGGTGGTAATATTGATCAGTATGGTGATAAAAATCTAGTTATTATTGGGTTCCCATTATTGATGATTTTAATCAATGTGGTGATAATGGTAATAGATAACACTAATCGTCAAAATAAGAAACTAGATACAGCTTTAATTTGGATTACGCCAATCTTATCAATACTTTTAGCAACAATGATATTTGCTACCGCGTTGGGACATCAGGTTAATATTATTAGCAGTGTTGCACTGATAGTGGGAACATTGCTGATCATCTTAGGAAACTATGCGCCTAAAACGGTTCCTAATAAATATACCAACTTTAGGATGAAGAAAATAACGCAGGATTCTAGTCATCGTGAGAAATTAAATCGTTTATCAGGTGTATGGATGGTCATTATAGGAATATTGATACTTTGTGCGGGAATAGTGGGAATGTTACTGTAATTGTAAAGTTAAAACTGTTAAATAAAAAATCCTTACTATCAGTTTTTAGGCTGATAGTAAGGATTTTTTTCTAACGTTTAGGACGACGTTTCATTTGGCCGCTTTCACCAATTTCATAATCTGAATCATCCATTGATTCCACACTACCAAGTAAGTAGCCATTACCAACTTGAGAGAAGAAATCATGATTAGATGTTGATGTTGAAATTCCGTTCATGACAACAGGATTAACATCAGAAGCTGTATCAGGGAACAAAGGATCTTGGCCTAAATTCATTAGAGCTTTGTTGGCATTGTAACGTAAGAAGGTTAAAACTTCTTCAGTCCAACCAACTTCATCATAAAGTTCATGGGTATATTTTTCTTCGTTTTCATATAATTCAAACAGAAGGTCATACATCCAGGTCTTCATTTTACCTTGTTCTTCTTCAGAAAGTTCGTTGAATCCTAATTGGAATTTATAGCCAATGAAGGTACCATGAACAGATTCATCACGTAAAATTAATTTAATAATTTCAGCAACGTTTGCCAGTTTGTTATGGCCTAAATAGTAAAGTGGCGTATAGAAACCAGAGTAGAATAAGAACGTTTCAAGAAAAACAGAAGCAACTTTTTTCTCCAATGGTGACCCGTTTTGGTAAATACCATTAATACGTTGTGCTTTTTTTTGTAAAAATTCGTTTTTGTCTGTCCATTCGAAAATTTCAGTAATCTCTGAAGCTGTATTCAACGTTGAAAAAATTGATGAATAACTTTTAGCATGAACCGATTCCATAAATTGAATATTATTTAAAACAGCTTCTTCGTGGGCAGTCCGTGTATCATGACGCAACGCTTCCATCCCATCTTGTGATTGCACCGTATCCAACAATGTTAGCCCACCAAAATCATGACCAACTAATGTTTTTTCTGCAGGACTCAGTGTACGCCAATCATCTAAATCATTTGAAAGGGGGATACGTGTATCTAACCAAAATTGTTCTGTTAGTTTTTCCCAAGTTGCTTTATCAACTTGATCTTCAACTTCGTTCCAATTAATTGCTTTGTAACTATCATTATTCATTTAACTTTCCTCCGTTACAGTTTAGATAACACAACTCTCACAAGCGTTTGCGCCAACTTCTTCTTGATCATCAGTAAAGGTTCTGATGTAGTAAATTGACTTAATACCTTTATTATACGCATAATTACGCAAAATGTTTAAGTCACGTGTTGTCATTTTATCTGTCCGACCATTTTTCCATTCGTAGAGGCCTTCAGGAATCGTTGAACGCATGAATAAAGTTAAACTAAGTGATTGATCGATATGTTCCTGTGCAGCAGCGTAAACGTCAATAACTTTACGCATATCCATGTCGTATGCAGAAGTATAGTATGGAATCGTGTCATTTGAAAGGTAAGGAGCTGGATAGTAAATCTTTCCAATTTTCTTTTCTTGACGCTCTTCGATTCGGTTAATAATTGGGTGAAGACTGGCAGTAGTATCGTTAATATATGAAATAGAGCCATTAGGTGCAACAGCCAATCTATTTTGATGATAAAGACCGTCAGTTTGAATATTAGCTTTCAAAGTCGCCCAATCTTCTTGATTAGGGATGTCGATGCCATCAAATAAGGCAGCAACTTTATCAGAAGTAGGGCCCCAATCTTCGTTAAGATACTTATCAAAGTAGGTACCAGTTGCATAAGTACTTTTTTCAAAGTTATGGAATGTTTCATTTTTTTCTTTAGCGATAGCATTTGATGATTTTAATGAGTAATAGTTAAGCATCATAAAATAAACACTAGTGAAATCGATTGAGTCTTCTGAACCATAATGCATATGGTTTTTAGCGAAGTAGGCATGTAAGCCCATTGCACCTAAACCGATGGTATGCGCTAAGTTATTTCCATGTTGAATAGGAGGCACAACATCAATATCTGAACTATCAGTTACAAAAGTTAAAGCGCGAACCATTGAATCAACTGAACGGCCAAAATCTGGAGAAGCCATCATATTAACAATGTTAGTTGAGCCTAAGTTACATGAAATATCAGTCCCCATAACATCGTAGCCTTGTGCATTATTCACAGTTGATGGTGTCTGAACCTGCATGATTTCTGAACAAAGATTACTCATAATGATTTTACCATCAATTGGGTTTGCGCGATTTGCTGTATCAACATTGACAATATAAGGATAGCCTGACTCTTGTTGCAGCTTAGAAATTTCAGTTTCTAATTCGCGGGCAAGAATCGTTTTTTTACTAATATTTTTATTGGCAACCATATTGTCATATTCTTTTGTGATATCAACATAGGAATAAGGGACTCCATATTCTCTTTCAACACCGTAGGGATCGAAAAGATACATCGTTGCATTATCTTTAATGAGTTCGTAAAATTTATCAGGTACAGTGATGCCTAGTGATAAAGTTTTAACACGGATTTTTTCATCAGCATTTTCTTTTTTAGCTGACAGGAAAGCAACAATATCTGGATGGAAGACGTCTAAATAGACAACTCCAGCACCTTGACGCTGTCCTAGTTGGTTAGAATATGAAAAACTATCTTCTAATAATTTCATAACGGGTAGAACACCAGAAGCAGCGCCCTCAATCCCTTTAATTGGTGCACCTGCGCCACGTAAATTACTGAGCGTAATACCAACACCACCACCAATTCGAGATAATTGAAGTGCTGAGTTAATGCCACGTCCAATACCATTCATATCATCAGTAATTTGAATTAGGAAGCAAGAAACTAATTCTCCACGACGTTTACGACCGGCATTTAAGAAACTAGGTGTAGCAGGTTGGTAACGTTGATGAATCATTTCGTCAGCTAAATTCATAGCTAGTTCTGTATTACCATCAGCAAAGTAAAGAACGTTCATTGCAACACGATCAATATAATTTTCAAGGTAATAGGCATTATTATCAGTTTTAAGTGCGTATTGAGCATAAAATTTGTAGGCAGCCATAAATGTACCGAAATGGAATTTTTGAGCTGCTAAATAAGCGTAGAGCTCCTCTATAAATGAGAAGTCATATTTATTATAAAAATCAGTTTCAATATAGTTGTTGTCAATTAAATAATCAAAACGTGCTTTTAATGAATCAAATTGCATTGTATTTTCAGCAACATTTTCTTTCAAAAAGGCGGTTAAGGCTTCTTGATCTTTTTGAAGTGGGATTTGACCGTCTACGGGAATATTAATTTCATTATTTAAATCATAATAAGTGACTTTATCACTATTTAACGTTTTTAATGTCAATTTCATCAACTACTTTCTTCATATTGATTACATCTTCTTCAGTGCCATTGAATTCAAATTCATATAATAATGGGACGTGATAGTCGGTTGCGATATCTTTGGCTGTAAAAATAAAAAGTTGGGCGAAGTTGCGGTTCCCACCGCCAACAACACCCAGTATATTTTCTCTATTTGATTGATATTCAATAAAGTCGTTGACCGATTCAGTGAGCCCAATTTCATAAGTTGGAACAATTAAAATATAGGGTTCATTTAATTCAATAAGCGGGTTTGTTGGATCGATTTCAAATGAAGGATAGCCAATTTTATTGATGAAGCGTCGTGTTTGTCCAGTAATGCTAAAGAAAACAATTTTCATTAGACTGCCAACTTTTTAAGCATATCAGGACGAAATCCTGCGATTGTATCGAATCCAGTAGCTTCTATAACAGGAACAGCTTGGAAACCTTGGCCTTTCAAGTAATCGATTGCGTTATCGTCTTCGGAAATGTTACGTTCATCAAAGTCGACGTTGTTTTCTTCTAAAAAACGTTTTGTCATTTTGCATTGGATGCAGTTGTTTTTTGTAAATACAGTAACTTTTTTCATTATATAAATTCCCCTTTGTTGTTTTGTTTAATAAGATAAGTATACAACACATAATCCAAAAATCAATTGAAAAAAACACTACATTTAGTGTGATTTTAAGTTGCATCACACAAGATGTAGTGTTCAAGGTCTTGGATTGTTTATATTAAATTTTGATTGCGAAAATTCGATTTTCTCCGTATTATAGAAACTATTGAGAAAGTAGGTAAAAATATGACGAATTATTATTTTTCGAAAAATCCAGATGTTATTCATGATGAAAAAGAATGGACATTTAAACTGTTGAACAACGAGTTTAAGTTTACCACAGATAATGGTGTATTTTCAAAAAAAACAGTCGATTTTGGTTCAAGAGTTTTATTAAATGCAGTTGAGCAACAAAAAATAATTCCGGGAAATATTTTAGATGTTGGATGTGGATACGGTCCAATAGGACTTGCTATAGCCAAGAATCAACCAGAACGAAAAATAGACATGACAGATGTAAACGAATTAGCATTAGAATTAGCAAAGAAGAACGCGGTAATCAATAAAATTAATAATATAGAAGTTTTTGAATCTGCCGCATACAGTCATGTAAAAAAGACAGATTATGCTGCAATTCTTACAAACCCGCCTATTAGAGCAGGCAAAGAGGTCGTTCATGAAATTTTAAGTGGCGCATTCGACCATTTAAAAGTTGGCGGACAATTGTTTGCTGTATTACAAAAGAAACAAGGGGCAAGTTCGGCTCAAAAGAGAATGACTGAAGTTTTTGGTAATTGTGACATTATTTTAAAAGATAAAGGTTACTATATTTTAATGAGTGTGAAGTAAATGGTAGAAAAATTAACTGAAGAACAAAAAGAATTTTTTATGCGCGAAGCTTTATATGAAGCAAGAAATGCAAAAATTATTGGTGAAGTACCAATTGGCTGTGTTGTTGTACAAAATGGTGAGATTATTGGACGAGGCCATAATATTCGTGAACACGTGCAAGATGCAACCCTTCACGCTGAAATTTTAGCCATCCAAGAAGCCTGTGCTACGATTCATAGCTGGCGTCTTGTAGATGCGCAATTATTCGTAACACTAGAACCATGCCCAATGTGTAGTGGTGCGATTATCAATTCAAGAATCCCCGAAGTTTACTTTGGTGCATTTGATCCTAAAGCAGGAACTGCAGGCAGCATTGGGAACTTATTAACGGATGAACGATTTAATCATCAAGCAAAAGTAGAATCTGGATTATTATTAGATGAAGCCAAAGACCTACTCCAATCATTCTTTAGAGAAGTTCGTCGTAAAAGAAAAGAAAAAAAGCAATCATAAAGGTAGCTTTTTGTTGGAATTTAATGTATTATAATAATTGCCGCAAGGCCTTAAGGCAATAGTGTGCTTACGAATTGTGTCAGATCCGGAAGGAAGCAGCACTAAGTTTGATTCACTTTGTGCCTTAAGTAATTATGATTATTTAAGACTCTTAGTCAGAAATGGCTGAGAGATTTTTTTATTTAAAAAGCTATTTATAGATTTTGAAAGGAGAGATTGTGATGAGTTACCAAGCTTTATACCGTGTCTGGCGTCCACAAAAATTTAGTGATTTAGTTGGACAAAACATGATTACGCAGACGTTGAAAAATGCAATTATGACACAACAAACAAGTCATGCATACATTTTTAATGGTCCACGTGGAACAGGTAAAACGTCCGCAGCTAAAATTTTTGCTAAGGCAGTTAATTGTCACTTCCAGGAAAATGGCGAACCATGTAACAAATGTGAGACATGTATCGCTATTACGAATGGTCAATTAAACGATGTTATCGAAATTGATGCCGCTTCTAATAATGGGGTTGAAGAAATTCGTGATATCCGTGACAAAGTAAAGTATGCACCCACACAAGCTGATTTTAAAATCTATATTATTGATGAAGTTCATATGCTATCTACGGGTGCTTTTAATGCACTCTTGAAGACGCTTGAAGAACCACCTGAAAATGTTATTTTTATTCTTGCTACAACGGAACCACATAAGATTCCAGCAACCATTATTTCTAGAACTCAGAAATTTGATTTCAAGCGTATTACGCCAGCTGACAGTTATGAACGAATGGTTTATATTTTGTCTGAAAAAGGAATTGAATATGAAGAACCAGCGCTTAAAGTTATCGCTAAAGCAGCTGAAGGTGGAATGCGGGATGCTTTGAGTATTTTAGATCAGGTCATTTCATTCGGTGATAACAAGGTGACTTTGGATAATGCTTTGTTAGTAACCGGTAGTGTAACACAGGATAAAATACAGAATTACGTCACGGAAGTTAGTCAAAAAGCGACTACTGAGGCATTAGAAACGATACAAGCAATTATAGACGAAGGTAAAGATTCAACTAGATTAATCGAAGATTTAATTGCCTATAGTCGTGATTTACTATTATATCAGCAAGCACCAGCACTTATTAATCAACTAGAATTAGGGATGGTTAATGATGATTTTAAAAACTTATCACAGACTATTTCTGCTGATTTCTTATACCAAATGATAAATGTTTTAAATGAAATTCAACAACAAATGCGATTTACAACACATCCAGATGTTTATTTAGAAGTATTAACAATTCGATTATCACAATTTAATACCTCTGATACGATTGCGGAGACGACTCAATCAGAATTAAGTTCAGATGCATCTAAACAAATTAATAATTTAACTAAAACAGTTGAAGACTTGAAAAAGCAAATAATTGATTTAAGTCAGAATGATAATCAACCGCAAGTGGCAGTAATAGCTAAGCCTAAAAAAGTTGCCTCTACTCAAAAAAAAGCAACATTAAATTTATCTCAAATTTATCCTATTTTAGATCACGCAACAAAAGAAAGTTTGGTACAATTAAAACAGGTTTGGCCAGAGTTGTTGCATCAACTTTCAGTTACACAACGTGCGATTATGCAAGCTAGTGAACCGGTTGCGGCTAGTCCTGACAGTGTACTTGTTAGTTTTAATTACGAATTCTTGTCTGTCAAAGCTTCAAGTGATACAGAGTTACTCGATGCTTTAGGTAATGGGTTAGATCGATTATTACATCATGTCCCTAAGGTGGTCTGTATTACAGCAGAGCAATGGCCAGAAGTCCGAAAATCTTACATTAAACAAAATGAGCACGAGGGAACTGAAACAATTATTGAGCCAGAACCTGAAGTAGTAGAACCAATTGTTTCAAAAGCTGAAGAAATTTTTGGAACAGAAAATATAGAAATTAAACAGGATTAGAAAGGAAGTAATTAATAATGATGCGTGGAAATGGTAATATGCAAGGTATGATGAAACAAATGCAAAAATTACAAAAAGATATGACAAAAGACCAAGAGGCTTTGAATGCAACTGAATTTGTTGGCGAAGCTTCAAATGATTTAGTTAAGGTAACCTTTACAGGGGACAAAAAAATGACTGATATCATGATTAAAGAAGAAGCAGTCGATCCTGATGATGTTGATATGTTACAAGATTTAATTATTATGGCTGTTAATGATGCTATGACAAAAATTGAAAAAACAACAACTGATAAATTGGGTAAATATTCTCAAGGGATGCCTGGACTATAAACTTAAAATTAAAGAAGGCTAAAGAAAATGCAATATCCTGAACCTATCGCAAAATTGATTGAAAGTTATATGAAATTACCAGGTATTGGTGGTAAAACTGCTACAAGATTAGCTTTTTTTACAATTGATATGGATGAAGATGATGTCACCGATTTTGCTAAATCACTAATATCTGCCAAACGAGACCTACATTATTGTAGTATCTGTGGCAATATTACTGAAGAAGATCCTTGTCAGATTTGTTCTGATTCATCACGTGATCAAACCAAAGTTATTGTTGTAGAAGAACCTAAAGATGTGATGTCTTTAGAAAAAATGAAAGAGTATCACGGCTTGTATCACGTGCTTCATGGTGTATTATCACCAATTGAAGGTAAAGGGCCGGAAGATATTAATATCACAAGTTTATTAACACGTCTTCAATCGCATCCCGATATGCAGGAAGTTATTATTGCGACAAATGCAACGCCAGAAGGTGAAGCAACGTCAATGTATTTATCGAGATTGATTAAACCGGCTGGAATTAAAGTGACAAGATTAGCCCATGGACTATCTGTAGGTAGCGATATTGAGTACGCAGATGAAATGACGTTGTTTAAAGCGATTGAAGGACGTACTGAAATATAGAAATGAGCTGACGGTGTAATGTTTAATAAAAAAACAAAACTTAAATTACGTAAAGAGTATGACGCTAAGTTGCTAGAGTCAATTGATCTCGCTAAAATAGCATGGGATCAAGCCAAACAAACTGAAGAGGCCATTTACGAAGTTGATGAAGAATTAATTAATGAAACACAGATGGCAAGAAAAAGATATTTCTTTCTCTATAATGAAGCGCGTGTTCGTTCAGTTAAAGGGCATATGCAGGCTTCAGTAATCACACATTAAATTAGAAAGAACGTTGAGACAATTCGCCTAACTTGTCTTGGCGTTTTTTTGTGAAATGCTGATTAGATTTATTAAATAAGAGATAGTATACTAATAGTAGGTTTATCTTATGGACAGGTTTTTAAGATTCAAGTACAATAATAATAAGTATTGGGGTCGTTAATGTGACTGGAAAATTTATAACGATTGAAGGACCAGATGGGTCCGGCAAAACGAGTGCCTTAAAAGGTATTATAAAAAAGATACAAAATAACTTGGTAAAAGAATTAGTTATAACACGTGAACCAGGTGGAAGTCCGATATCTGAAGCCATTCGTGAAGTTGTCTTAAATCAAGATTATCCAGAGATGGATAAACGAACTGAAGCATTATTGTTTGCAGCATCAAGACGTCAGCATATCGCAGAAATAATTTTCCCAGCACTTAAGGAAGATAAAATTGTAATATGTGATCGTTATGTTGATAGTTCAATTGCTTACCAAGGTGCTGGTAGAGATATCGGAACGCAAGCGGTTGCTGATATGAACCTATTTGCAACAAATGGAACAGAACCTGATTTAACTTTATACTTTGACGTACCATCAGAAATTGGATTAAAACGAATTTTTGAGCATCGTCAAAATGAAATAAATCGTTTAGATGATGAAAAGTTAGAGTTCCATCAAAAAGTACGCAAAGCATACCAACAATTAGCAGTGAAAAATCCAGAACGTATTATAACCATTAATGCGGCGCAACCTTTGGAAAAAGTAATTGACGATTGTATTGACGTTCTGAAGAAAAAATTACCCGAGTCTTTTAAATAAATGAAATGAGGGAATTCAAATGAAATTAATTACAGCGATTGTTCAAGATAAAGATAGTAACCGATTAAGCAATATATTTATAGATTCAAATGTCCGTGCAACAAAACTATCAACAACTGGTGGTTTTTTAAAGTCTGGTAATACAACCTTTTTAATTGGTATTGAAGATGAACGTGTTGATGAGGTATTACAAATCATTAAAGAGACATCATCAACGCGTGAACAATTTATGGCCCCCCCTGTTAACTTAGATGTTTCAATGGATGCACAAGTACCATTTCCATTAGAAGTTCAGGTTGGTGGTGCAACAGTATTTGTCTTACCAGTAGAAGAGTTTCATCAATTTTAGGAGTAAATAGTAATGACAGAATTAGCTGATGAAACCAGTAATATTAAAATTCAAGAATTACAGCCAAAATTAATTGAACATTTTGAAAAATTGATAATAACAAATAAGTTAGCCCATGCTTATCTATTTTCCGGACCAGAAGGTATTGGTAAGGTTGAACTAGCACAATGGATTGCAATGCGACTCTTTTGTACTGCTGACGAGGATCAAAAGCCTTGCGGTGTATGTGGTGAATGTCAACGAATTCTATCAGGTAATCACCCTGATATCGTGAGTGTTAAGCCTGAAGGCCAGTCAATTAAAGTTGATCAAATTCGATTTTTGAAATCAGAATTTTCAAAAAGTGGTGTTGAAGGTAGCCAAAAGATTTTTATAATTGAAAAAGCTGAGAGTATGACAGCTAGTGCTGCGAACAGTTTACTTAAATTTTTAGAAGAGCCTGTTGGAAATGTGAAAGCTTTCTTATTAACAGAAAATAAAAATCAAATTTTGCCAACTATTCAATCACGGTGCCAACTGGTTAATTTTGTCGCACTCTCTCAAGAAAAATTGATTCAAAATTTATTAAATCAAGGTATCTTGAAAGATCAGGCTCAGTTACTTGTTCATGTAACTGAGAGTACAAGCCATGCTGTAGCATTAGCACAAGATGAGAATTTTACTGAAATGACAAATCAAGTTTGGAATTGGTTCAGTAAATTATTGAAAAATGATGCTGAAAGTTTCATTTTGGTACAAACAAAACTAGTGCCACTCGCAAAAGAAAAACAACAACAGGCATTGATGGTTGATTTAATGGTACTGTTAGCGCGTGATTGTTTACTTGTCCGTTATAATCGTAAGGAACAAGTGAGTTTTTCTAATCGTTTAACTGAAATTGATAAAATAACTCAAATGATTAGTGATAAAAAGTTAGTTGCTATATTAGATGGTTGTTTACAAATTAAAACGATGCTCCAAATAAATATGACATTTCAAAGTGCAATTGAAGTAACAACGTTAAAATTAATAGATTTATAAAATATGAAATGAAGGTGATTTTGTGGATAAGCGTCAACTATATGATAATTTTATAGCTATCGAGGAAGAAATGAAAAAAATGTTATCGAGTTTTGAAACAATAAAATCTGATATGACTGGTGTTCTTGAAAATAACGCTGAATTGGAGATTGAAAACCAACATTTGAGAGAACGATTAAGTGAAATAGAACGACAAACGTCTAAGAATTTTAATGAATCTTCCGATGCAAATCTGTCAAAATCACGTCAAAACTTAGAAAAATTATATGATCAAGGTTTTCATATTTGTAATATTGAAGGGATGTACGGATCACGTCGAGTCGATGATGAACCTTGTGCTTTCTGTTTAGATTTAATTTATGGGGAGCGCGAAGTATGAGTGAAATAGCAGCACAAAGCAGTTTTCAAGGTAAAGGGACAACTGGGTCATTATATTTAGTACCGACACCAATTGGTAATTTATCTGATATGACGTTTAGAGCGATTGATATTTTAAAAGAGGTTGACTATATAGCAGCCGAAGATACACGAAACACACAAAAATTATTAAATCATTTTGAAATTGAAACAAGTCAATTGAGTTTTCATGAACATAATACGCAAGAACGTATTCCGCAATTTGTTGATAAAATATTGGCTGGTCAATCAATCGCACAAGTAAGTGATGCAGGAATGCCATCAATTAGTGATCCTGGGCATGATCTTGTTAAAGCATGTATTGAAGCTAAGATTCCAGTTGTGCCACTTCCTGGGGCAAATGCCGGGATCACTGCATTAATAGCTTCTGGATTAGCGCCACAACCGTTCTTATTCTATGGTTTTTTATCGCGAAAACCTAAGAGTCAAAAAGAAGAATTAGCTGAGTTGAAAAATCAAACAATGACGCTTATTTTTTATGAAGCACCACATCGCTTGAAAAAAACATTAACACAAATAGCTGCTAGCCTTGGTGGTCAGCGTAAAGTTGTACTATGCCGAGAATTAACTAAACGTTATGAAGAATTCTTGCGTGGAACACTGGATGATGCTATCAAATGGGCTGGCACTGAGCAAGTCCGTGGAGAATTTTGTGTAATTGTTGAGGGAAATGATTCGCCAGAAGCAACGGAAGTTGATCATCTGGCTAATATGTCAATTGAAGAACAAGTTGATTATTTGATTGAAACAGGTATGAAAACTAATGATGCGATAAAAGAGATTGCTAAGAAACAAGAGATGAAAAAACAAGAAGTTTATAATCTGTATCATCAGATTTAAGGAGTGAACATATTGGCAGATAATAAATTTAGTGAGCTACATCGTGCGGTTTACTATGAAGGCGATAAAAGTGGGCGTGTGACAGTAGCAATGCTAATTAACATGATTATTTTGGTTTCAACAGACCAAAGTGATAGCTTAGGAATTACTGAAAAAGATTTAACAAATTTGGGCTTTGGTTGGGTTATTACACAATATCTTATTGATATTTCGAGAATACCACATATTGATGAGAATTTAACATTAACTACTGAGGCTGTTTCGTACAATCGTTTCTTCTGTTACCGAGATTTCTGGGTTCATGATGAAGCAGGTAATGAGTGTGCACATATTCATGCTGTATTTGTTTTAATGGATCATAAAACACGTAAAATGACTCGTGTATTGCCAGAAGTTATTGAACCTTTTGGTGCTGAATATACACGAAGAATTGAGCGTTTGGAGAAACCAGTTGGTATCATGAAAGAAGATACAATAGCTGCTAAAAAATCATATGACGTTCGATTCTTTGATATTGATCCAAATCAACATGTAAACAATTCAAAATATTTTGATTGGTTATTAGATTCATTGTCAGAAGACTTTTTAATGTCACATGATTTGAAACATATGAATATTAAATATGAAAAAGAAATTCACTATGGTCATAAGATAGATAGTATCGTTGTTATTGATAACTTAACGACACATCACCAGATTAAAATTGGTGATGATGTTTATTGTGAAGCTGACTGTGAGTGGACGAAACGTTAGAATAAAAAATGCTCTGAGTAACTGGAAGTCTATCCAGTTACTCAGAGCATTTTTTATATTTTTATGATAAAGCATCTGCGACATAAATCGAGAGTTCTTCTTTTTCAAGACCAGCACTTAATCCAACCAATAGTTTGATTCTTGCTTTTTGACCATTTAAGCCACGACAGAAGATGCCGCCCATTTTTTTCAATTGAACGCCACCACCTTCATAGTCGTAAACATCTTGTGCCACGCCATTAAAGCAACGTGAAACAATTACAACTGGAATATCGCGATCAATTAATTTTTGAAGATTAGCTAAAACTTGTGGGGGAAGATTTCCTGCACCAAGAGCTTCAATGACAATACCGTTCGTTTGGTCATTATTAAGAAAACCAAGTAAATCAGCATCCATTCCAGCATAAGCCTTAATTAAATAAACATGATCAACAACTTTGTCGATTGCTAAGCAAGTCTGGCTTAGCAATTCGGCAAAAAAGGTCACGTTATCTTTAGCGATACTACCAATTGGGCCAAACGTTGGTGTTCTAAAAGTTGCGACATTTGTTGTATGTGTTTTTGTTACATAGCGTGCTGTATGAATTTCATCATTCATAACAACTAAGACACCTTTATCAACTGCATCATCACTTGCTGCAGTTAAGATGGCTGTTTGAAAATTGTGTAAGCCATCTGAGCCTATTTCATTTGCGGAACGCATAGCACCTGTTAAAACGACAGGTAGATGGTTCGGTAATGTAAGATCTAAAAAATAAGCAGTTTCTTCTAATGTATCCGTACCGTGAGTAATAACAATACCATCAATCGCTTCCGCGGATGCACGCATAATTCTTTTTTGAATAATTAGCATCTCTATGGGGCCAATATGTGGGGATGGTAAGTTAAAAATATTTTCAGTGATTAAATCGAAACGATCACCAAATGGATTTTCAACTTGGTTTAAAGGGTTTTCTGCACCAGGTGCAACTGCGCCTGTTTCTTGATTTTCAGACATGGCGATTGTACCACCAGTGTGTAAAATTAATATTTTTTTCATATTTTCCTCCTTGCTGACACTTAGATTATACATATTATATTGTACTTTGACTATGAATTTGTTACTGTATATGAACAGATAAGGTGGTTATGAGAATGAAAGAAAAACAATTAAGTAAGAATGAGTATTTATTTATTAGCTCAATGTTATTCGGTTTATTTTTTGGCGCGGGAAATTTAATTTTTCCAGTCTTTGTAGGTCAACAATCCGGACAAAACCTGTGGATAGGTAATTTAGGCTTTCTAATTGCTGGTGTTGGGTTACCTTTTTTAGGTGTAATTGCTATTGGATTGTCTAAAAGTAGGGGAGTTTTCGATTTAGCCTCTAAGGTTAATCGAACGTATGGCATAATTTTCACAATGTTGCTCTACCTAACTATTGGACCGCTATTTGCAGGTCCAAGATCAGCAACTATTCCGTTTGAAATTGGAATTGCACCACATATTAAAGCCAGCCAACATTCAGTATGGCTATTATTATTTTCAATTTTATTCTTCACAATAGTTTGGCTTTTGGCAGTTAAACCAACCAAGATATTAGTCTATGTTGGTAAGTATTTAAATCCCATATTTTTATGTGCGTTGGCTATTTTATTGTTATTTGTATTTATTAAGCCAATGGGTAATTTTTCAGATTTCCCCGCAACAAGTTCTTACAAGAATGGTGCTTTTATGTCTGCTTTTGGGCAAGGATATTACACTATGGATGCACTCGCTGGTTTGGCTTTTGGTATTATCATTGTGGATACAATTAAAGATTTAGGTATTACGAATCCTAAATCAATTACTAAAGGGATTATCTATTCTGGTAGTATCAGTGTTATTTTGATGGGAATCATCTATACATGCTTGGCCTATCTTGGGGCAACGAGTCTGGGTGTATTTCCACATTCTGGTAATGGTGGTGCTATTTTAGCTCAAGTTGCTCAACGTTATTTTGGACAATTCGGAAGTTTCTTTCTTGCTGCAATTATTGTTGTTGCTTGTATTAAAACGGCAATTGGCGTGACTAGCGCATGTGCTAAAACATGTGTTGAAATTATTGGTCATGGTAGCTATAAATTGTATTTAACACTTGGTTGTGTGATTAGTTGTTTAATTGCCAACGTTGGGTTAGATCAATTAATTACATTATCAACACCAGTTTTGATGTTGCTTTACCCACTTGCTATTGTATTGATGATTGCTGCCTGTTTAGAACCTACTTTAAATAAGTATGACTTAAAAGTCAGCATTATCTACAAATGGTTAACCGTTTTAACGCTTTTTAGTGCCATTTTTGATGGACTAAACGCGATGCCAATTTCAATTAAAAATTTAGCTTTTGCTAAAAATATGTTAGCATTTGCAAATCATTATTTACCACTGTTTAATATTGGCTTAAGTTGGATAGTTCCTGCTGCGTTAGGATTACTTATGGGACTAATTTTTATGATTCGTGAAAAGAAAATAAATTAAAAAGAAACATGAAGTGAACCCCAAAAGTTGGAGTAAATATTAAGCGATCATCTGGTCGGTATGTTTTCGATATTCAATCGGAGACA
>NZ_JBXAYF010000006.1:0-68058 GCF_056782175.1 Dellaglioa sp. CoH-56-MRSF-10 | reverse complement strand
AATACTGGGATAAAGCCATTTAGAAACATATTAAATTTTATATTATTTCATCCGTCAACTTGACAGGGCCTAGTACATGAAGTTGTTGGAACCTTTTTAGATGATTATTTTAAAATTATTTTTGTACCATGAAGCTCTTTAACGTTTAATTTAGCAGCAATAGTATCAACATTATCAAGTGTAATACCGCCACCTGGAACAATTTTAATGAGACCGTTTGACCAGTCAATAATTTCTTTGAGGTGGGGTAACGTTTCCTCGATAGGCTTATCAAGTGATCCGCCATGCGTTAAAACACGATCGATATCATGCTCTGCTAACCAAGATAGCGCATCAAGTTGTGCATTATTAGGAATTTCATCAAAAGCCATATGGAAAGTGATTTGCATGCCACCACTTGCTGCAATTAAAAACTCCATCGCCTCTATGTCTAAGTTATTATTCGTATCTAAAGCGCCAAATACGACGCCATCTACACCAAGTTGTTGAGCCTGAAATAAATCAGCCTCCATAATTTTTAATTCGGTATCGTTATAAACGAAATTTCCGCCACGGGGACGAATCATTGCCATTACAGGGACTTCATTGTCCTGTGCATAACGCATTGTTTCAGACATAACACCTTTACTGACAGTTGTACCACCGACAGCAAGATTATCGCAAAGTTCAAAACGATTAGCACCAGCGGCAAATTGTTTTGGGATATCAGTAAAATTTTCAACTGCAACTTCTTTAATTAACAAATTTAATTTCTCCTAATTTTCAAAATAAACGCAAACGGATTCTGGAACGGCAATATCTTTTTGAAGTAAAGTTAATTTACCAGAGGTTGAATCACGTTCGAATAAGGTAGCATTATCAGTGTTTTGGTTAGCAACAACCAAAAATTGTTCTGTTTTATTTAAACTGAAATCACGAGGAAAGTCACCTTCAGTTGAAATAAGTTGAATAAGTGTCATTGTGCCATCAACAGCAAGTGAATAACAAGCAATTGAGTTGTTTCCGCGATTAGAGACATACAAAAAGCGGCTATCTTTAGAAATGCGAATAGCAGCAATTCCGTTATGAGCATTCCAATCAGATGGAATTGATGAAAGTGTTTGAATCTCTTTAAATGAACCATCCGTTTGATTGTAGCTAAGTAACGAAACTTCACTTGAGAGCTCTCCAGCTAAGTATGCTAATTTTCCATTTTTATGGAAAACAATATGACGAGAACCGAACCCAGGCTCTGAACGATACTCAGCAATTTGTTTAATAGCACCATTATCTGACACATCAAAAGTTAACACTTGATCAGTTCCAAGGTCACAAACAACTAACCTATTGTCTGGTGTTAAATCAGTGAAATGAATATGAGAGCTTGTTTGTTCTGGTTTTGGACCATGACCTTCATTTGTAACTTCATTAATAAGAGCTAATGAGCCATCAGTTTGAATTTTTGAAATGGAAATAAGACCCTTATGGTAGTTTGAGCTGTAGACTAATTGACGGTTATTATCAACAGCAACGTAAGCAGGCGGAGCGCCTTCAGCTGAAACGTCATTTAAAAATTGGGGATTTTCTGATGCAAGGGTAAAGGCTGATATACCACCTAAATCTGACCTCTTTGAAACGGTATATAAGACACCTTTGTCCGATTTCGTGAGATAAGTTGGATTTTCAACCTTTATATAGGGTGTAGCGTTAGAAACTTTTTTTTCAATTGTATCAAGTTGAGCTCGTTGGATACCAGTACTTGTCTTTTTTGTATATGTACCAAACAAAATAGTCTCTTTCATAGTTACAAATACCTCCTCATGATATTGTCAATATTATATCATATATTTTTGTAAACGTTATTATTTATACTGGGGACTATGCTATAATTATAGGTAACTATAAAGGATAAGGGAGACGATAAAGTATGATTACAGCAAGAATTGAAGAAATTGGAAAAGATGCCATCTCAAAAAAGGAACCTATTGTTATCCTTTTCAATCAGAGTGCAACGGATGATTTAAGACAAGTTTCTGTCATTCAATCATTTGAAGATGATAAAAAAATTATTTCGCCAAAAACAGGTGATGAAATGATTATTAATGAACAAACTTATAAAATTGATTTCGCTGGAGAGTTAGTTTCAAGTAATTTTGAGTCGGTTGGGCATGCTACCTTGTTCTTTATGGAAGTTCCAGAACATCCACAACCAAATGGTATTTATTTAACACCGCATGTATTGCCAACTTTTAAAGTCGGTAATACAATCACGTATAAGTAAAGGAGTAGATTAAAATGCTCCCAAATGAAAAATCGACTTCACAACGATCATGGTTTTGGAAATGGGTTGTTAATAATAAAACAGTTAGCATTTTATCAATTGTTTTGTTAAGTTTGCTAATTATTTTTATGTTAGCACAAGTGGGCTGGTTTTTCGCACCAATTGGAGAGTTATTAAGCATTATTGGCTTCCCAATTGTTTTAGCTGGCGTGCTGTATTATTTAATATCCCCATTGATAGATTTTTGTGAAACGCGCTTTAAATTGAATCGAAGTTTGGTTATTACAGTTGTATTTATAGTAATTTCTGGGTTTTTAGTATGGGGGATTGTCGTTTTGATTCCTGCTGTACAAACACAAACAATTAGTATTATTAAAAATTGGCCGACGTATTGGTCAAATATCACACATCAAACGAATGATTTTATGTCGTCATCTTTATTTGATACTATTAAAACTTCAATTGAAAAAATAAATACAGATATCGTAGGAACAGTATCCAAAAAAGCGAGCTCAGTTATTGGATCAACAGTTGATTCTTTAGGTAGCGTTGTTGGTACTGTAACGACATTTATCATTGGATTAGTAACAGCACCCTTTATCTTATTTTATTTATTAAAAGATGGGCACGATTTACCTGAGTATTTATCAAATTTTTTCCCAGTAAGATATCGCAAATCAATCATTGAATTATTAGATGAAATTAATTTACAAGTCAGTCAATATATCCGAGGTCAGTTAACGGTAGCATTCTTTGTGGCCATATTATTTGTTATTGGTTTTTCAGTAGTTGGTCTTAAGTTTGCTTTAACGTTAGGGATTTTGGCAGGTTTTTTGAATTTAATTCCTTATTTAGGCTCTTTTCTAGCGATGATTCCTGCACTAGTAATTGCTGCTTTCGTGTCACCAATTATGTTGATAAAGGTTATTGTTGTTTTTATTGTTGAACAAACAATTGAAGCAAGATTGATTTCTCCATTGATTCTTGGAAGTAGTTTAGCAATCCATCCCGTTACAATTTTAATTGTTTTATTAGGTTCGGGACGGGTTTTTGGATTAATAGGTGTTATTTTTGGAATCCCAGGATATGCAATTCTAAAAGTTATTGTAACGCGGATTTTTGTATGGTATAAAAAGGATTCTGGTTTGTATGACGAATCAGAGAAAACGAATAAAGATAATCAAAAAAGTTAGACAAATTTTATTTTGTCTAACTTTTTTGATTAAAGCGTATCACCGTTAAAAATTGAATTTTTAACAATTACATAATCGACTTTTTCAAGTGCAGAGAGAGAATTACCACCAGCATAAGAAATTGAAGATTGTAAATCTTGTTGCATTTCAAGTAAAGTTTCATGAATGTCACCTTTAAAAGGAACGAGCATTTTTTTACCTTCAACATTAGTGTGGCTACCTTTTTGATATTCAGAGGCAGAGCCAAAATAACTTTTAAATAGATTACCATCTTTTTCAATTAAATCACCAGGACTTTGTTTGTGACCAGCAAAGAGTGAACCAATCATACACATTGAGGCCCCAAATCTGACTGACTTAGCAATATCACCATGAGTTCTTATACCACCATCAGTGATAATTGGTTTACTTGCTGCTTTAGAACATAATCTAAGAGCGGCTAATTGCCACCCGCCGGTACCGAATCCAGTTTTAATTTTAGTGATGCAAACTTTTCCGGGTCCAATACCAACCTTAGTTGCATCTGCACCAGCATTTTCTAGTTCTCTAACGCCTTCAGGTGTGCCAACATTTCCAGCAATTAGAAATGACTCTGGTAACCATTTTTTAATATGATGAATTAAATCAATGACACTTTGTGCGTGGCCATGCGCCACATCAATTGTTATATATTCTGGAATTAAATCAGCATCGGCAAGCTCTTCAATTAATGCCCATTCATGTGGTTTAACGCCAACACTAATAGAAGCAAACAAACCTTTTGCATGCATTTTTTTGACGAAAGGTAAGCGACTCTCTTCATCGAAACGGTGCATGACATAGAAATAGTCATTTGATGCAAGCCATTCTGCTAACGGTTCATCGATAATTGTCTGCATATTCGCAGGTACAACGGGTAGTTTAAAACGGCGAGGGCCAAATTGAATAGATGTATCGACTTCGGAACGGCTATTTACAATACATTTGTTAGGGACGAGCTGAATATCTTCATAATCAAAAACTGGCATAATATTTCCCCATTTCTTTTAAACACGAACTATTTTTAGTATTTATTAAATTATTATCAGTAACCAACTGATAATTTACGCTATTTAGCGAATTTAGTCAACATATTTTTGAAATAAATCGAAAATTAAATAAGAATACGTGAAGAGATAGACGTCGTGCTATAATTATTTTGGGAGTGATTATTATCGCAAAAAAAGAAAAAGTAAAAAAAACAAATGACGAACGCATTTTAGATCAAAATCATATTGAATTTGAGAGCTATACTTTTGATTTTTTAGGTGGTCGACAAATGGATTCAAGCAAAGAAGCTAAAGAACTAGGAACGGATGAAAGAAGTATTTTAAAAACAATTGTTTTACAGGGAAGTAACGGTGATAGAGATTACGTAGTTGTTTGCCTTCCTATTACTTTTGAAATTGATTTAAAATTAGTAGCACGTGAATTAAATGAAAAACAATTGCATTTAGCAGATAATAAAAATTTAATCAATATTACTGGTTACGTTCATGGCGCAAATACACCAATTGGAATTAATGTTCGAAAAGGATTTCCCATTTATTTTGATGAACGAATTCAAGAGTTCGATAAAATTTGGGTTTCAGCTGGTAAAGTTGGTCGTTCTGTTGGCGTAAAACGTGAAGAACTTGTTGAATTGGTTAAAGGTCATTACATTAACATTGAAAAATAAATAGCTATTGAATGTAAAATAAACGATAAAAAGGAATAAGTGTAAATTGAAAAAAATTGAGAAAAGTGCCGTATTTTTAAAAAATAAAATCGATTTATTTAGATGTCCTGTCTGCTTAAACCCCTACAGTAAAGTTGAAGGCCAGACGATGTTTTGCCCTGAAAATCATCAAATAGATTTATCAAAAAAAGGAACTCTTTTTTTCTTGAATCATGGGGTTAAAAGTGATTATGAATTGGATATGTGGTTAGCAAGGAGACAGTTATTACAAGCAGGCTTGTTTAAACCGATTACGGATAAAATTCTTGAGCAGCTTTCTGATGAAGAAGAAACAATTATGGATGTAGGTTGTGGAGAGGGAACACCACTTCATGATATAGAAGTAACACGCCAAAATGCTAAAGACACTTACGTTGGATTTGATATTTCAAAAGATGCAATCAATTATGCGACACAACAAGAGACAGATGCTTTTTATTGTATTGCTGATTTGGCTAAACTACCATTTAATAATAAGTCATTTTCAACAATTATTGATATTTTTTCGCCTTCTGCTTATACAGAATTTGATCGAGTATTAAAGGATGGCGGGCAGTTATTAAAAATCATTCCAAATTCAAATTACTTAGTTGAATTACGCGAACTTCTATATAACGAAGAGAGTCATAATAGGAGTTATAGTAATGAAAAGGTTTTAAATCTGTTTAAAGAAAATTATCCTGACTCTGAACAAATTACAATTAGTTATCAATTCGATATTCCAGAAGGCTTGTTTCCTGCCTTACTCGAAATGACTCCTTTACATTGGGGAGCTACAACAGATAATCAGGCTAAAGCTAAAAAACAACCTTTAACCAAAATTACGGTTGACGTTACACTATTAAAATATCGTAAAAATAAGTTAGAATCAGTGTTGTAACGAATAAATTGCTGTGGTATTATGAGTATACGAATTCGGTTGTTTAGAGACTGTCGACGATGTTGTCAGCTTCTGGAAATTGATCTTCATTAACGTATCTTTTCGCCGTGCCCACACCGAAATGATGCGTTTTTTTGTTGCCTAAAATAATAACGATTTTTTGAAAGGATGTTAATTTTTGACGAATCATATTGCATTATTTGAACCACTTATGCCTGCTAATACAGGTAATATTGCTAGAACTTGTGCTGGAACGGATACTGAACTACATTTAATTGAGCCCTTAGGATTTTCAACAGACGATAAATATTTAAAACGTGCTGGACTAGACTATTGGGATAAAGTAAAAATTACGTATCATAAAAATTTACAAGATTTTTTAGCATCTATTCCAGATCAGAAACAACTTTTTTTGGTTTCAAAATTTGCACCGCAAACTTATTCACAAGTAGATTATTCTGATGTGAATAAGGACTATTACTTCTTGTTTGGTAAAGAGACAACAGGTCTTCCTGAAAACTTTATGCGCCAAAATGAAGAGAAAGCAATCCGAATTCCACAAGATGATACGCACATTCGTGCCTTAAACTTATCTAATTCAGCTGCTATTGTAATTTATGAAACACTTAGACAACAAGACTTTTTAAATCTAGATAAAACACACACGTATGAAAATGATAAGCTAAAATAAGTAGCTTGAGCATTTTATAGACTAGAAATTCATAAATGGGTTATACTTGCTTCGGGTTAAGAAATAAACCGGTATTTATGATGAACAGTCATTTTATAAAATGGAAGGGTGTGAGCTAACTTGTTTCAAGTAATAACAATGTTTGGATTTGATGAACCATGGTGGTTTTTTGATGATTGGAAAAGTCATATTCAAAAAACAGTTGATTTTGATTCAATGGATGAAGCGATGGCTTTTTTTGAGGAACAATCTAGCGCATTTACCACTGAATTTAGCCATCAAAAAAGTAAACGTCAATTTTTGACAGCATTTTGGAATGAGGAACAAATGGATTATTGTTCAGATTGTGGTGATGATTTACAGTTATATCAAGGGTTACTGTTAGTTAAAGATGGCAAAGAAATTACAGCCAAAAAAGAGAGTTAATAACATAATTGTTATTAACTCTCTTTTTGTGGAAATGACTAGACAATGACACGGAAGGTAATTAAGATATGGTATAATTGAGTATCTATTTTAACAGAAGGAGGAACTGTTTTGGCTCAAAAAAAGAAAAGAAAAAAAAGAACAACAAAAAAAACAGTTCAATACAAATTTTCTAAAAATATAATTGGTGTTATATTTTTATTGTTTGGAATATTTGGTGTGCTAGCACTGGGATATTTGGGTGCTTTATTTGCTAACGTTTTCCGTTTGTTTGTTGGTAATACATATCAATTCGCATTATTAATTCTCGGTGTATATGGAAGTTACTTAATGATTATGGGAAAAGAGCCCAAAGTTAAGAAAAGAATTAATTGGGGATCCGTTATTTTATATGTTGGTGTTTTAGTCTTTCTTGAAGCCTGGTTTGTTGGGCACTCATCGGTGCATAGCCAATTTATTCAATATACATGGCAGACACTTGTTTCCGATTTTCGACAATCTGCAGTTAGTTCAACAGTTGGCGGTGGAATGATAGGGGCAAGCTTATACCAATTATCGTACTTCTTAATTTCACAAGCAGGCACCTATATTGTTAGTGTACTTTTCATCTTAGCCGGATTATTTATTTTTTTTGATCTCTCTTTTTCAGAAGTTATGTATACTGTTCAACGCTATCTAAACGTAATTATTGCTTGGACAAGAGAAGGTTTTCGCCGAATGAAAGTAGCAATAGATAGTTTTAAAGAAGAAAGAAAAGAAAATAAAGCAGAACAAGATGAAGAAGAATTAAAACCTGTAATTGACCATAGAACTGAAGAAAAGGAAATAAAAACTGAACGAGAAGTGACCGTTGATGAACCACCTATCATTACGCAACAAGAACCAGATTCAGAATTAGATTCAGAAGATGATCCTAAGATAATATCAAGTACAGTGGCTGATGATAATGAAGATTACCAATTACCACCAGTTACATTACTTACAAAAATTCCAAAAGAAGACCAAAGTGGCGAATATAAAACAATTGAAAAAAACACAAAAATATTGAAGCAAACATTTGAAAGCTTTGGTGTTGATGTTGAAATTAAAAGTGTGAGTTTAGGACCATCTGTTACTGAATATGAATTACATCCGGCAATTGGTGTTAAAGTTAGTAAAATTGTTAACCTTGCGGATGACTTAGCCTTAGCACTTGCTGCCAAAGATATTCGAATTGAAGCACCAATTCCTGGAAAATCACTTATTGGGATTGAAGTACCAAATTCTAAAGTATCAATGGTTTCATTCAGGGATGTGATTGAATCTCAACAAAAGAATCCAACACCAGATAAAGTTCTCGAAGTTCCTTTAGGTCGCGATGTTTCAGGCCAATTGGTAACAGCAGATTTAACAACGATGCCGCATTTATTGATTGCTGGCTCAACTGGTAGTGGTAAGTCAGTTGCAATTAATGGCATTATCACAAGTTTATTGATGAATACGAAACCAAATCAGGTTAAGTTTATGTTGATTGATCCTAAAAAAGTAGAGTTAGGTGTCTATAATGGTATTCCACATCTATTAACGCCGGTTGTTACAAATCCTAAAAAAGCATCACGAGCTTTACATAAGGTTGTTTCTGAAATGGAGCGACGCTACGAATTGTTTGCAGATGCTAGTCAACGTAATATTTCTGGATATAATCAAATGATTATGCAAGAAAACGCAGATGACGGACAAAAAAGAGCAACGTTACCTTATATTGTTGTCATTGTTGATGAATTGGCAGATTTAATGATGGTAGCCTCGAATGAGGTTGAAGATGCGATTATTCGTTTAGCACAAATGGCTCGAGCAGCTGGAATCCATATGATTTTGGCAACGCAACGTCCATCTGTTGATGTTATCACAGGATTGATTAAAGCTAACGTACCATCACGTATGGCTTTCGCTGTTTCCAGTGGGATTGACTCGAGAACAATTATTGATAGTAATGGTGCTGAAAAGCTTTTAGGTCGTGGGGATATGTTATTCCTACCAATGGGGCTAAATAAACCCATTCGTGTACAAGATGCTTACATTTCAGATAAAGATGTTGAAAGTGTTATTTCGTTTATTAAAAATCAGCAAGAACCACAATACGATGAAACGATGATTGTGACTGATGAAGAAACAGCTAACTCAGGATCAGCGTCTGATTCAGAAGACGAATTATTTGGGGACGCTGTTAAATTAGTGACTCATGAACAATCTTGCAGTGTATCCATGTTACAGAGACGTTTTAGGATTGGCTACAATCGAGCTGCTAGAATTGTTGATGAAATGGAAGCAAAAGGAATCGTTGGACCGCCAGAGGGAAGTAAGCCGCGCAAAGTGTTGATAAATGAAGAAACTGATGGTCCTAATTAGGGCTTTCAGTTTTTTTGTTTAGCCTAAACAGATTACGAAACAATTAAATTTGTGTTTCACTAGTCTTTCAATTATCATGGTAAAAGAACATCCGATTTAAAAGGAGGCACATTTTCGTGCGTAAACAATTAGAAACAGGTGTCAACTTAACTGTTATTGAAAATAGTCAATTTAAAACGAATAGAATCGTTATTAATTTTATAGCACCTTTAACCGGAAAAGAATCTGCAGAACGTATGCTATTAGCTAACTTATTAGAAATTAGTAGTGCAGAATATCCATCTCAACAAAAATTAGCCGAAAAATTATCAGAACTTTATGGTGCAAGTTTTGGTATCACTGTTAGTAAAAAAGGAAACTTTCACTTAATAAGTTTAATTTTAAACGGTGTAAACGATAAATTCTTAGAACATAAAACAGAAAGTTTAAAAAAAATATTTGCTTTTATCAAAGAAATTATTTTCAATCCGAATGTGACTGATGGCCATTTTGACGAAGAAACATTTAAACGCCAAAAGGAAAATTTGATGATGTCTATCAGAAGTATTAGTGATGATAAACAATCGTACGCAGGATTAGAATTACAGAAACTTTACTTTCAAAACGATCAAGCTATTCCTAGCTATGGGACTGTAGAAGATATTGAAAAGATAACTGCAACTAGCTTATTTGATTACTACAAACAAATGCTTACAACTAATCGAGTAGACATTTTCGTCCTTGGTGAATTAGATGAATCAGAAACTGAAACTATTGTTAAAACGTTGCCTTTTAAACCTCGAGATTTTAAAATGATACCTATATTCTATGATCAAGCTATTAAAGAAGTTGTGACTAAAACAGAAACGCAAGCAGTGACTCAGGGTAAATTAAATCTGGCATATCAGTTACCAGTTTATTACAGAGAAAATGGGTACTATGCGGGTCTTATTTTCAATGGCGTTTTTGGCGGTTCACCACTAGCTAAGTTATTTGTAAATGTTCGTGAGAAAGCTAGTTTGGCTTATTATGCAAGTAGCTCGTTAGATACATTTAGAGGTATTTTAACTGTACAAACAGGCATTGAACCACAAAATAAAGATAAAGTTATCGAAATTGTTCAACAACAATTAGATGATATTATCGCAGGTGACATTAGTGATGAACTATTAAATAAAACAAAAATGACAATGATTAACCAATATCAAAGTAGTCTTGACTCACAAATGGCGTTAATTAATCAATCGATGATTGATCAATTAACAAGCACAGAAGTTAGTGCAACAGAGTGGATAGACGGCATTAATAGCGTGGATAAAGCTGCCGTTCAAGCTATCGCTCGTAATGTTAAATTACAAGCAATCTTCTTTTTGAATGGGGAAATTAATTAATGAAAACATTAGAATACCCGCAGTTTGACGAAATATTATATACAGAAACTTTGGAAAATGGCTTGAAAGTAAATATATTACCTCGTAAAGGTTTTCATAAAACTTATGGTATATTCACAACAAATTATGGCTCAGTTGATAGTGTATTTGTACCAATTGGTGAAGAAGATGTTGTTCATGTACCGGATGGTATCGCCCATTTTTTAGAACATAAAATGTTTGAAAAAGCAGATCATGATGCGTTTGATTTATTTGGAGAATATGGTGCTAGTGCAAATGCTTTCACAAGCTTTACACGAACGAGCTACTTATTTTCAAGCTCTAATCATGTTCCTGAAAACATTGAAACATTACTAGATTTTGTGCAAGATCCGTATTTTACACCTGAAACAGTTGAAAAAGAAAAGGGAATTATTGGACAGGAAATTCAAATGTATGACGACGATCCTAATTGGCGTTTATACTTTGGTATTTTAGGTAACCTTTACCCAAATCACCCGGTTAGCAGTGATATCGCTGGAACAATTGAATCAATCGATAAAATTACGGCAGATGATTTATATAAGTGCTATGAAACATTTTATCATCCAAGTAATATGAATTTATTTATTGTAGGAAATGTTGATCCAGAAGAAACTTTAGATTTAATTAAAAATAATCAAAATCATAAAAAGTTTCCAGAAGCAGCAGAAACAATTAAACGATTAATTCCAGAAACTCAAGTAGACGGTTCAGACATCATGCCATATCGTGCAACTGAGATGGCCATTCAACGTGCTAAAACAATTGTTGGTATAAAAGGATTAGATAATGTTCCAGAAGGCCGTAACGGCTTGAAATACAAAGAGACAATCCATATGCTTCTTTATCTTTTGTTTGGTGACACGGCCCCTCAATATATGAAATTATATGATGAAGGGACGTTAGATGATTCCTTTGGCTATGAATTTGAAATTGAACGTGGCTTCCATTTTGCAAGTATTAGTGGTGATACTGATGACCCTCAAAAGTTATCGGATGCCATTATTCATATTTTAGAGAATGCGTCAGAGTACCTTTCAGGGGCTGAGGCCCAGTTTGAATTGGCTAAACGTGAAATGTTAGGTCAATCCATTCAATCGATGAACTCACTTGAGAGCATTGCAAATCAGTATGATGGTGATTTGTTTGATGATGCCACTGTTTTTGATAGGGCACCAATTATTGAAAATATGACATTAGATCAAGTTCGCCAAGGAGCTAAAGATTTTATTCGTTCTGAAGCAATTAGTGTCTACCAAATTATGGCTAAAGAGGATGATTAAATGAGTTGGGCAGTTATCTTTGGAGCGTCTGGTGATATTGGTCAAATGATTGCAAGACAATTGGCAGATATTGGTTGGTCGCTAACAATGCATTATTATCAAAATGATGAAGCAATTATGGGATTAACACAAGAGTTGAGGGGAAAATATCCAAAACAAGATTTTTTGCCGTTACAATTTGATATGACAGCGACTAATGTTGATCCAGTGATATCCCAACTATTTGCCGTAGATGCTGTAATATTTGCTGAAGGAACAACTTCTTACCATTTATTCAATGAAGCCCCAATGTCTGATTTAGATAAAATGATGAAGATGCAAGTTCAAACACCATTGGCATTAATTCAGAAATTGGAACCAAAGTTAGCCCAAAATCATTTTGGCCGAATTATATTTATTGGGTCAATTTATGGAGGCGTTGGTAGCCCAATGGAAGTACTGTACAGTACTGTAAAAGGTGCGTTATCGTCCTTTGCCAATGCTTATAGTAAAGAAGTTGCCTCGTTAGGTATTACGGTTAACGTGGTGGCACCAGGCGCAGTTGATACAAAAATGAATCAACAATTTTCGAAAGATGCAAAGAAAGATATCTCAAGTGAAATTCCAATGGGACGTTTCGCACATCCCGAAGAAATTGGATTTTGGGTAAAACAATTATTAGCCAAAGAGGCAGGGTACCTCACCGGTCAAACGATTTATGTTTCAGGCGGATGGTTGAAATAAAATAATAAAATTTTAACAAATTGGACATGACGATTATGTTATACTGATTGTTAGAAGATTAACTATTAAACTAAGTGGAGAATTAGACATGAGTGAAATTGGAAAAACATTACAAGAAGCGAGAATAAATAAAGGATATACGTTAGATGATTTACAACAAATGACGAAAATTCAAAAACGTTATTTGATTGCAATTGAAGATGAAAAATTTTCTGATTTACCAGGAGATTTTTACGTTCGAGCATTTGTTAAACAATATGCAGAGACGGTTGATTTGGATGGGGATAAATTATTAAAAGAATTCAATGAAACACTTCCAGATACACAAGAAACAGTCGTTGCAAAGGAACAAGTATCACGTTCTGAAAAGTCTGCTAAACTACCAAAAGACGGTAATTTTGATAAGTTTATGTCGTACTTGCCAACAATTATTATTGTTGTGATTGTCTTAGGGATTTTGGGTACAATTTATGGTGTGACATTGAATAGTAAAGATACAGATACTCAAATTGAAAGTTCAAGTTCTAAAGTATCTGTTTCAACTGACTCAAAAACTAAAACTTCTAGTTCTGAATCAGTAAAGGCTAGTTCTTCATCTGATAAGAAAACGCAAAAATTAACATATGTTTCAGATGCGGGAACAAACACTGTTTACACAATGGAAAATGCACCAACAACTTCTAAAGTTAAATTAGTAGCTTCTGGTAGTGCTGCTTGGAGCTCAATTACGGCTGATGGCACACAACTATGGCAAGCAACACTTGTCTCAGATGCAACGGATACTGTTACAATCCCAGCCGGTACAAAGTCATTTGTCTTTAGCTTTGGTAATGCACCAGCTATGAGTATCACGATTAACGGTAAAAAATTTAATTTTATGAAAACAAATGCAACTCTACAAGTTAGAACAGTTACTGTAAATATTAAATAAGCCAGAATTGTCAACAACGGATACTATGTTGTTGGCAATTTTTGAAAAAGGGGATCATTATGAATTTACCAAATAAATTAACGGTTGTGCGGATTATTTTAATTCCAATCTTCATGCTTGTATTGTTATTACCAATTGATTGGGGAATGGTTACTTGGGTTGGTACACAGATTCAGGTGACACATCTAATTGGTGCAATTATTTTTGCAGCTGCCTCATTAACAGATTTTTTAGATGGTCAAATTGCACGTCGCCAACATTTAGTTTCTAATTTTGGCAAATTTGCAGACCCATTGGCAGATAAAATGCTTGTAATGACTGCATTTGTTATCCTTGTTTCATTTAACCAAGTACCTGCATGGGTAGCTGCAATTATTGTTTGTCGCGAACTTGCGGTAACAGGATTACGATTGATTATTGTTGAAAATGATGGGGAAGTTATGGCTGCAGCTATGCCAGGCAAAATTAAGACAACAACCCAAATGATAGCTATTATTTTATTGTTTTTAAATAATGTGTTATTTGCAGCAATTAATGTACCTATGGCTGCCATTTTTCTTTATATTTGTTTATTCTTTACTGTTTATTCAGGTATTGATTACTTTGTTCAAAATAGAGCTATTTTCTCAGATTCATTTGAAAAATAAAAATATTTAGACTAAAACATTTAACCGTTTTAGTCTTTTTTAATTAAATTAGGAGGCAACATCATGCATGCAGAAATAATTGCGGTTGGTACAGAAATATTATTAGGACAAATTGTAAATACGAACAGTGCTTTCTTAGCTGAAAAATTAGCTGATTTAGGTGTAAATGTATTTTATCAGACAGTTGTAGGGGATAATGAAGAACGAATGTTAGAGGCAATTGAACTGGCTTCAAAACGAAATGATTTGGTTATCCTTTCTGGTGGCTTAGGACCAACAGAAGACGATTTAACGAAGCAGATGGTCGCCAAATTTTTAAATGAGAAGTTAGTTGAAAATAAGGACGCCATGTTAAAAATAGAAGATCATTTTACACAAACGGGTCGTCAAATGACTGAAAACAACAAATTACAAGCTTTGTATATAGAAGGATCAAAACCAATTAAAAATCATGCTGGAATGGCTGTTGGTGATTTTTACAAAGGTGATTCGTGTGATTTCTTATTATTACCTGGACCACCTAAGGAATTGAAAACAATGTTTAATAAGGAAGTTGAACAGCTATTAAAAGAAGAATATAACTTAAATAGTCATCTTGAATCAAAAGTTTTACGTTTTTATGGCATTGGTGAATCTAAATTGGTGACTGAATTAAAAGAGATAATTGATTCACAAACTAATCCTACTATTGCACCATACGCCAAGACAAATGAGGTCACTTTGCGAATTACGGCAAGTCCTACAGACAAAAAATCAGCTGTAGAATTAATTAACGAAATGGAGATTTATGTACTTTCCAAAGTTGGTGATTATTTCTATGGCTATGGGGATGACAATTCGTTACAAAATATTGTTGTAACTAAATTAATTGAAAAAAACTTATCTATTTCTGCAGCCGAAAGTTTAACAGCTGGATTATTTCAAAGTACATTAGCAGAAATACCAGGTGTCTCAAAAATTTATGATGGTGGATTTATAACATATGCTAATACAGCCAAATCTGATATTTTAGGTATTTCGACTGAAGATATTAAAAAATATGGTGTTGTTAGTGAAGAAACCGCTAAACAAATGGCCCAACAAACACAAAATAAAATGAAAACAAATATTGCTATTTCATTTACTGGTGTTGCAGGTCCAGATGAGCTTGAAAATCAGAAAGCTGGAACGGTTTGGATTGGATTAGCAATTAAAAATAGTCCCGTTATTGCAAAACAATTTCATTTTGCTGGAAATAGAGAAACAATTAGACAAAGAAGTGTTCTAAGTGGACTTAAATGGATATTTGATGAAATTAATGAGTAAATAATTAAATTTGGCAATGGATTGTTGTTGACAGCGGGGGGCAATTAACCGTAAAATACTAAAGTGTATATGAACAAAATAAAAAACATCTAAAAATTTATGATTAGTTAAATTAATCATTATTTGATGATGCGGAGGTGGACTTTTATGGGATCTATAACAACCGTATTAATCCTCGCTATCATCGCTATTATTGCTTTAGTTGTTGGAATTTTTATTGGAATTGCATATAGAAAGTCAAATTTCGAAAAAACACTTGATGTCGCAACGCATACGGCTGAAGGTATTTTAAAAAGTGCAAAGAAAGATGCTGAGACTCAGAAAAAAGAGGCTGTTTTAGAGGCTAAAGAAGAAAGTCAAAGTTATCGTGATAAAATAGACAATGAGTTAAAGGAACGACGTTCAGAAATTCAAAAGCAAGAAAATCGAGTAATTCAACGTGAAGAAACTTTAGATCGTAAAGATGGCGCACTAGATAAACGAGAACAAACGCTTGAGAACAAAGAGAAAAAAGTAACGTCTGACCAAAAACTTGTTGACACAAAACAACAAGAAGCTACTTCACTGATTCAGGAACAACAAGAAGAACTTGAAAGAGTTGCTTCTCTAACACAAACACAAGCACAGACTATTATTATGGACGATACGAAAGAATCATTAAGTCATGAACGAGCTGTTATGATTAAGGAAAGTGATAAGCAAGCTAAATCAGAAGCTGATCGTAATGCTAAAGATTTAGTTGCTCAAGCTATTCAAAGAAGTGCAGCTGACATGGTATCTGAAACAACTGTTTCATTAGTTACCTTGCCAAATGATGAAATGAAAGGCCGTATTATTGGCCGCGAAGGACGTAACATTCGAACATTAGAGACCTTAACAGGGATTGATTTAATTATCGATGATACGCCAGAAGCAGTCGTTTTAAGTGGGTTTGATCCAATTCGTCGTGAAATTGCCAAAATGACTCTTGAAAAATTAATTCAAGATGGTCGGATTCATCCGGCACGAATCGAAGAAATGGTTGAAAAATCACGTAAAGAAATGGATGAAAAAATTCGTGAATTAGGTGAACAAACAACCTTTGATCTCGGACTTCATACAATTCATCCTGATTTAATTAAAACAATTGGTCGATTAAATTATCGTACAAGTTATGGTCAGAATGTGTTAAGCCATTCTATTGAAGTTGCCAAAATAGCAGGTGTGTTAGCCGCTGAATTGGGTGAAGATGTTACATTAGCAAAACGCGCAGGATTGTTACATGATATTGGTAAAGCAGTTGATCATGAAGTTGATGGTTCACATGTGGAAATTGGCCTTGAATTAGCTAAGAAGTATAAAGAAAATGATGTTGTCATCAACACTATAGCTTCACATCATGGTGATGTTGAAGCTAAATATACTATTGCTATTCTTGTTGCAGCGGCAGATGCTGTTTCAGCTGCAAGACCAGGCGCACGAAGTGAATCGTTAGAAAATTATATTCATAGACTTGAAAAACTTGAAGATATTACACATGAATTTAAAGGTGTACAGAAAAGTTATGCAATTCAAGCTGGTCGTGAAGTACGTGTTATTGTCACGCCAAATGAAGTTAATGATATTCAAGCAACTGTCTTAGCTCGAGATATTAAAAACAGAATTGAAGATGAACTCGAATACCCAGGACATATTAAAGTGACTGTCGTTCGAGAAACAAGAGCAATTGAGTATGCTAAATAAAAAAATGATGATTTAAGATTAATTTCTTAAATCATCATTTTTTGTCTATTAAAAAGAAAAAATGTTAAACTAGTTTTATATATAAGAAAAGAGGACAACCATGCGTTTATTATTTGTCGGAGATGTCGTTGGCGATTCAGGTCAACAAATGATTAAAGAGTATTTACCAAAATTAAAAAGAAAATTTCATCCACAGGCTACCATTGTAAATGGTGAAAATGCAACGAAGGGTAGAGGTATTAATGAATCTGTCTATAAAGCATTCCTTCAAACAGGTGCTGATGTTGTAACCATGGGTAACCATACTTGGGATAATAGAGATATTCAAGATTTTATTGGTGGTGCAAAAAAATTAATTAGACCAGCTAACTTCTCAGCAAACCAAGTACCTGGGATTGGACATACAATTATTAATATTAATCAGCAAAAATTAGCTGTGATTGATTTGCAAGGACGTGTTTTTATGTCTCCTTCAGATGATCCGTTTGCAGTTGTTCAAGATATTTTAGAAGAAGTCAAAAAAGAGACTGATTTCATTTTTATTGATTTTCATGCTGAAACAACGAGTGAAAAAGAAGCTATAGCATGGTTCTTAGATGGTCAAGTATCTGCGGTAGTAGGTACGCATACACATGTGCCTACTAATGATGCGCGTATTTTACCTAAAGGAACTGCCTTTATGTCAGATGTTGGTATGACAGGACCATACGATGGTATCTTAGGAATGAAACGTGAAAATGTAATTGGTCGCTTTTTATCGCAAATGCCAACACGATTTGAAGTGGATGAAACAGGTCGTAAAACGTTATCTGCTTGTGTGATAGATATTGATGACAAAACGGGACATGCTAAAAAGATATTCCCTGTATTAATTAATGATGACCATCCTTTTATGGATTAATTTAGAGATAGGAGGGCATCTCGACTATGCCGCAAAAAACAAAACTAACGCCAATGATGATACAATATTTTGACATTAAAGCACAGTATCCTGATGCTTTTTTGTTTTATCGTCTTGGTGATTTTTATGAACTATTTTATGATGATGCTGTTAAAGGGTCGCAATTACTCGAATTAACGTTAACAACACGTAATAAAAAAGCTGATGATCCTATTCCAATGTGTGGCGTACCGCATCATGCTGCTCAAAATTATATCGATATTTTAGTTGAAAAAGGATACAAAGTCGCAATATGTGAACAAGTTGAAGATCCTAAATTAGCTCAAGGTATGGTTAAACGTGAAGTTATTCAGCTAGTAACACCAGGAACAACGATGGATAACGGTGCGAAGGAGTCTAAAGAAAATAATTATTTAACAGCTATTATAGAAGACAACAATAGTTTTGGATTTGCTTATGTTGATTTATCAACAGGTGAATTAAAAACGAGTCGCTTAGATAATTTAGATAATTTAATTAATGAAATAATGAGTTTGAGAACTAAAGAAATTGTGATTAATGATAGTTTGTCTGATGAAACAATCGAAACATTAGAAAAATTAAATATTATGCTTTCTAAACAAGAAATTGTTGAAAATCATGCTGAATCAAGTTATGCGATTCAAGATTTAACAGATTCACTAGAAATCTCGGTTGTAACTGACTTGTTAACGTATCTTTCAGTTACGCAAAAACGAAGTTTAGATCATTTACAAAAAGCAGTTCATTATGAGCCTGATTTTTTCTTGAAAATGGATCATTATTCAAAATATAATTTAGAATTAATGCAAAATATTCGAACGGGCAAGAAGCAAGGTACTTTATTGTGGTTATTAGATGACACAAAAACAGCTATGGGTGGTCGTTTACTTAAACAGTGGATTGATAGACCGCTTATTAACTATGCTGAAATTTTAGACCGTCAAAATAAGGTTGATTTATTGATTAACCATTATTTTGAAAGAAGTACGTTACAAGAAGAGTTAGTTAAAGTTTATGATTTAGAAAGATTGGCAGGACGTGTCGCTTTTGGTAGCGTAAATGGGCGAGATTTAGTTCAACTTAAATTATCGCTTAAACAAGTTCCTAAAATTAAATATGTTTTAGACGAAATTGACGATGGTACTTTTTCTGATGTTATCAATAAATTAGATCCAGTCGATGATATTTCTAATTTAATAGAACGTGCCATTGTTGATGAACCACCTTTATCAGTGACTGATGGTCACCTATTTAAACCGGGGTATAATGATAAATTAGATATTTATCAAGATGCAATGAAAAATGGTAAACAATGGTTAGCTGAAATGGAAGCCAAAGAAAGAAATCTAACGGGGATTAAAAATCTTAAAATTGGATTTAACCGTGTTTTTGGTTATTTTATCGAAGTGACAAAATCTAATATTATTAATGTTCCAAAAGACCGTTATGAACGAAAACAGACGTTGACTAATGCTGAACGTTATATCACACCTGAACTGAAAGAACGTGAAAGTATTATTTTAGGTGCTGAGAGTAAAGCGATGGATTTAGAATATAAATTGTTTGTCGAAATTAGAGATATTGTTAAAAAATCAATTGAACGATTACAGATATTAGCTCAAGGAATTGCCACGTTAGACGTCTTACAAAGTTTCGCGGTTGTTAGTGAAGACTCACATTTTGTAAAACCACAATTATTAAAAGAAGGTCATCAATTGGATATCACAGCTGGTTGGCATCCTGTAGTTGAAAAAGTGATGGGAAAACAAAGCTATATACCAAATGATGTTAGAATGCCTGAAACACTTGATATTTTATTGATTACAGGACCTAATATGTCAGGTAAAAGTACGTATATGCGTCAATTAGCATTAACGGTTGTGATGGCTCAAATCGGTTGTTTCGTACCTGCAGAGGCGGCTAAAATGCCAATATTTGACCAAATATTTACTCGGATTGGTGCAGCAGATGATTTAATTTCAGGTCAAAGTACGTTTATGGTTGAAATGAAAGAAGCTAATCAAGCCTTAGAAAATGCGACTGAGAATAGTTTAATCTTATTTGATGAACTTGGTAGGGGAACGGCAACTTATGATGGTATGGCACTCGCACAAGCGATTATCGAGTATGTGGATAAACATGTACATGCCAAAACACTTTTTTCGACACATTATCACGAATTAACGATACTTGAAGAAACCGTTAGTTCTTTAAAAAATGTCCATGTAGGTGCTATTGAAGAAAATGGTGAATTAATTTTCTTACATAAAATTCAAGAAGGACCTGCAGATAAATCTTATGGGATTCATGTTGCTAAATTGGCGGGAATGCCAGCAGAATTGTTAAGCCGTGCAACATTAATTTTAGATGATTTAGAGCTAAAAAATAAACAATCAGATAGTAAAAAAGAATTACCAACAACCATCAATGAAGATGATACGCAGTTATCTTTATTTGTTAACGAAAACTTGTCAAAGGACCAGTTAGCAGTTGTGGATGAACTTAAAGCACTTAACTTGATGAACATGACGCCAAGAGATATTATGAACGTCTTATATGACTGGCAAGAAAAATTGAACGGATAGAACTGAAGGTGAATGAATGACAAAAATAATTGAACTGCCCACAATTTTAGCGGATCAAATAGCTGCTGGTGAAGTAGTTGAAAGACCTGCATCTGTTGTAAAAGAATTAGTTGAAAATGCGATTGATGCGCATGGCACACAAGTTGATGTAGTCGTTGAGGAAGCTGGGCTTAAATTAATTCAAGTCATTGATAATGGAGATGGCATTGAGGCATCCCAACTGCAGAATGCTTTTAAACGTCATGCCACAAGTAAGATTACTTCAAGAGAAGATTTATTTAAAATCAGTACGCTAGGATTTCGTGGCGAAGCTTTACCAAGTATTGCATCAGTTGCTAAAGTGACTTTGAATACAGCTATTGAAGGGCAACCTGGGGCTGTTATTGCTGTTAACGGTGGTGAGATAGTAGATGAAAAATCATCTGCTAGTCGTAAAGGAACAGAAATAACAGTCTCTGACTTATTTTACAATACGCCTGCACGTTTAAAATATGTAAAGTCTTTGCAAACTGAAATGTCAATTATTAGCGACATGATGAACCGATTAGCAATGAGCCATACAAATATTTCATTTTCTTTAACACATGATGGTAAAGAAGTCTTGAAAACAACTGGAAACGGCCAACTGAAACAAACTATTTCAGCTATCTATGGGGTCAAAAGTGCACGCCAAATGCTTGAATTTAAGGGTCATGATTTAGATTTTAAGATTAGCGGTTATACATCACTGCCAGAATTAACGCGTGCTGGCCGACAGTTTATATCTATTTTAATTAATGGACGTTACGTTAAAAATGTTAATTTAAATAAAGCAATCATTAAAGGATATGGATCAAAATTAATGGTTGGACGCTATCCGATTACAATTTTGAATATTCAATTAGATCCCATGCTAGTTGATGTGAATGTTCATCCAACTAAGCAGGAAGTAAGATTGAGTAAAGAACCAGAATTAACTGAACTTATAAAAAAGATTATCTATGAACGTATTGCTGAAGAAAATTTAATTCCGGAAGCATTAGAGAATTTAAGTTCTAAGAAACGTGAAAAAATAGATACGGATCAATTACAATTTGATTTGAATGAAGCCTCAAGTAAATATCAAGCTAAGCCTAAATTCTCATCAGTACAAACGGATGCAGTAACAAGTGGTGAACCTAAGATTACAATTGGCGAAAATTTAAATCATTTATCAAGGAATATTGAACCAATCTCAATTCAAGTTGCTGAACAATTGGATTCGAAACGAGTTAGCACATTTGAGACACAATATGCTAATGAAATTAATGTGGCACCATTTTCTATTGTTACGCCGGATGAAACAGGCGATGTACAGAAAGAGAATGATGAAGAAATAGCTACCACGAAAAAGAGTGAACAAAGGTTTCCTGATTTAAAATATATTGGCCAAATGCATGGAACCTATTTATTTACAGAATCGGAAGACGGGTTATATATATTAGACCAACATGCTGCACAAGAACGTATTAATTATGAGTTTTATCGTAAGCAAATTGGTGACGTTTCTAGTGACTTGCAAAATCTATTGGTACCGATTGTTCTAGAATATACAGTAAGTGAAGCTATAATTATTACTGAACATACCGATATATTGGAAAAAATCGGACTCATCCTTGAACCATTTGGACAAAATAGTTTCATTATTAGACAGCATCCAACCTGGTTTAAAGAAGGGCAAGAAGAAAGTACGATTCGAGAAATGATTGATTACTTACTCACAGATGGGAAAATAGTGATTGCTGAATTTAGAGAAAAAGCGGCGATTATGATGAGTTGCAAGAGGGCAATCAAAGCAAATCACCACCTTGATGATCGACAAGCTAAGGCATTGATAAGTGAGCTAAAAAATGTTGAAAATCCATTTAATTGTCCACATGGACGACCAGTTTTAGTTCATTTTTCTAATCAAGACATGGAACATTTCTTTAAACGAATTCAAGATTCACATCAAACCGGTCACGAAGGTTAGGCTAAGAATCAATTGTTGCCAAATATTTGGTGATAATTGATTTTTTTGTAAGAAAAGCGATAACTGTATAAATAAGTGGTCTATGGTACACTATTAAAAGCAGATTCATGTAGATTAGGAAAAGTGGGAAAATAATATGTATGAGTATTTTATGGGCCAAATAACGGCTGTAACACCTTTTTATCTTGTTTTAGAAGTTAATGGAATAGGCTATCAAATTTTTGTTGCTAACCCATTTAGGTACCAAGAAGATTCAAAAAAAGTTGTTAAAATTTTTGTTTATCAGGCTATTCGTGAAAATGATATGACGTTATTTGGTTTTTACGATTTAGATGAAAAAAAATTATTTGAAAAATTATTGAATGTTTCAGGAATCGGTCCTAAGAGTGCGCTTGCTATTTTAGCCAATGATGATCATCGTGGTTTAGTTAATGCGATTAATACAGAAGATGTTAGTTATTTAATTAAATTTCCAGGTGTTGGTAAAAAAACAGCACAACAAATCGTGCTTGATTTAAAAGGTAAATTAGATGATATTGAAGGTCAAGCAACCACAATGCCAGGACAACAATCGCTTGATTTCATTCCGGCACAAGCATCACCATTTATGAAAGAAAGTCTTGAAGCTTTATCTGCTTTAGGATATTCTCAACGTGAGATTAAGGCTATTAGTAAGAATCTAGAATCATTCGAAGCAGACTCAACGGATGCTTATCTACGAGAAGGCTTAAAATTATTAATGAAAAAATAAAAGGAGGTTGATAAAATGACAGAACAACGGATTATTTCGAATGAACCGGAAGATAATCAGGAAGAATCCATTGAAAAGTCACTTCGTCCCCAATTTTTATCACAATACATTGGTCAAGATAAGGTTAAAAATGAATTAAGTGTGTATATCCAAGCTGCTAGACAACGTGAAGAGGCACTTGATCATGTATTGTTGTATGGGCCACCTGGGTTAGGTAAAACAACACTTGCAATGGTTATTGCAAATGAAATGCAAGTGCAAATTAAAACAACTAGTGGACCAGCAATTGAAAAATCTGGAGATCTTGTGGCACTTTTAAATGAATTACAACCTGGGGATGTCTTATTTATTGATGAAATTCATCGTTTACCCAAGATGGTTGAAGAAATGTTGTATTCAGCTATGGAAGATTTTTTTGTAGATATTGTTGTTGGCCAAGGCCCAACAGCACATCCCGTTCATTTTCCACTACCTCCATTCACATTGATTGGTGCAACAACACGGGCGGGCCTTCTATCAGCACCGTTACGAGATCGATTTGGGATTGTTGAACATATGGCCTATTATAATCAATCTGATTTGCAAGAAATTGTCATTCGATCAGCAGATATTTTCAATACAAAAATTGAAGAAAGTGGCGCTCATGAGTTAGCTCGACGCTCACGTGGAACACCACGAATTGCGAATCGCCTATTAAAAAGAGTTCGTGATTTTGCAGAAGTTTCTGACCAAAGTGAAATTAACCAAGCAACGGCTGATCATGCGTTAAATCTACTTGCCGTGGATAACCGTGGATTAGATGAGACAGATCGCAAACTTTTAGAGACTATGATTGATTTCTATCAAGGTGGTCCAGTTGGTTTGAGTACGTTAGCAGCCAATATAGGGGAAGAAACAGAGACCATTGCTGAAATGGTTGAACCTTATTTAATGCAAATTGGCTTTATAAAACGCACACCAAGAGGGCGAGTTGCAACAATGGAAGCTTATGAACATTTGAATCGACCTTATGACTTTAACGAGAATAAATAGAGAAGGATGACGATATTTTGACTAAACAACTAAGTACTGAAGATTTCGATTATGAATTGCCTCAAGAATTAATTGCGCAAACACCCTTAGAAGAACGTGATGCATCTCGGATGTTAATCTTGGATCATGAGACAGGTAAAATCAAGGATGATTATTTCTATAATGTAATTGACCAATTAAATGCTGGGGACGCTCTTGTAATGAACGATTCGCGGGTGATGCCTGCTAGAATTCATGGAATTAGACCTGATACTGGTGGCCACATCGAAGTGTTGCTATTGAACAATACTGATGGTGATAACTGGGAAACATTAGTAAAACCTGCTAAAAAAATGAAGGTTGGTTCTGTGATTAGTTTTGGTGATGGCCGCTTAACGGCAACGATCATTGAAGAGCTAGAACATGGTGGCCGCATGATTCGTTTTGAATATGAGGGTATATTTATGGAAATTCTGAATGAACTTGGCGAAATGCCGCTACCTCCTTATATTAAAGAAACGCTTGAAGATCAAGAAATGTACCAAACGGTTTATTCAAAGGAAGTTGGATCGGCAGCAGCACCTACAGCTGGTTTACATTTTACAAATGAATTATTAGAAAAGATTGAAGCTAAAGGTGTTCATCTTGTTTATTTAACGCTACATGTTGGATTAGGGACATTTAGACCTGTTAGTGAAACGAATATTGCAGACCATAAAATGCATAGTGAATTTTATCGTTTAACTGAGGATGCAGCTCAACAATTAAATGATGTTCGTAAATCAGGTGGTAAAATTATTGCGACAGGAACAACTACAATTCGGACACTTGAAACAATTGGCTCAAAATTTAAGGGCGCTATTCAAGCTGACAGTGGTTGGACGGAAATTTTCATTAAACCAGGATATGAATTTAAGGTTGTTGAAGGATTTATAACTAATTTTCATTTACCAAAATCAACATTAGTAATGTTGGTTGCAGCATTTACAGGAAGAGAAAATATTTTAAACGCATATAAACATGCAGTTGATTCTAAATATCGATTCTTTAGCTTCGGCGATGCAATGTATATTAAATAGGATGGAGAATTAATAATGGTAGAGCCCGCAATTAAGTATCGGTTAATCAAAAAAGACAAACGGACAGGTGCCAGACTTGGTGAAATTATTACACCTCACGGAACTTTCCCAACGCCAATGTTTATGCCCGTAGGTACACTAGCATCTGTTAAATCAATGGCACCTGAAGAATTAGACGAACTTGGTGCTAATATTATCTTATCAAACACCTATCATTTATGGTTACGCCCCGGTGAAGATGTCGTACAAGAAGCTGGTGGGTTACATAAATTTATGAATTGGGATAAAGGTATTTTGACTGATTCGGGTGGCTTTCAAGTATTTTCATTAGCAAAGATGCGTGATATTACTGAGGAAGGCGTCAAATTTAGAAGTCATCTAAATGGAGAAAAATTATTCTTATCACCAGAAAAAGCGATCCACATAGAAAATGCTTTAGGTGCGGATATTATGATGAGTTTTGATGAATGTCCACCATTTTCTGAAAGTTATGACTATATTAGCAAATCAGTTGATCGGACAAGCCGCTGGGCTGAAAGAGGACTTGAAGCTCATTTGAATCCGAAAGAACAGGCTTTATTTGGAATTGTTCAAGGTGGCGGTCATCGAAATTTGAGAGAACGAAGTGCGCGTGATTTAGTTTCAATGGACTTTCCTGGTTATTCAATAGGTGGGTTATCGGTAGGGGAATCAAAAGCTGAAATGAACCGCGTTTTAGATTTCACAACGCCATTGTTACCAGAAGACAAGCCACGGTATCTAATGGGTGTTGGTTCAGCTGACGCCTTGATTGATGGGGTGTTACGTGGAATTGATATGTTTGATTGCGTGTTACCAACACGTATTGCTAGAAATGGGACAACAATGACTTCAATGGGCCGTGTTGTTGTAAAAAATGCGAAATATGAACGAGACTTTAGACCATTAGATGAAAACTGTGATTGTTATACATGTAAGAATTATACGCGTGCTTATTTACGTCATCTGATTAAAGCAGATGAAACATTTGGTATTCGTTTAACTAGTTATCATAATTTGTATTTTTTAACACATTTAATGGCTGATGTTCGTCAAGCTATTATGGATGACAACTTATTAGAATTTCGTGAAGCATTTTTTGAACAATATGGATTTTATGATAAAAATCCTAAGAATTTTTAAATTTTTTTGAATAACTGTGGTGTTCAGTCAATAAGTTTGATACCCTTGTGTAGTAAGAAAAAAGAAATAGAGGTGACTTATTAATGCAATATAGTAGTATTTTAATGATTGTGGCTTTATTCGTCTTGATGTATTTCATGATGATTCGTCCACAAAAAAAACAACAACAAAAACAACAAGATATGATGAACCAATTAAAACCTGGGGATGCAGTAGTAACTATTGGTCGTTTACACGGCGTTATTGATAGTTTTGATGAAGAGGCAAAAACTGTTACACTTGATTGTGACGGTATTTTCTTAACATTTGAACGCTCAGCAATCGCACGTGTCCTTCCTGCCGCAGTTAAAGTAGAACCTGCAGCTGCAGTTAAGGAAGAAACAACTACTGATGCAGTTATTGAAACAAAAACTGAAGAAGATAAATTCTCTTCTGACGAAAAATAATTATTTTCAAGTATTAACTTTGTGCTAATCAGAGTTAATACTTTTTTTATTGTCTAGTTTAAGACCAACTTTCTTGTTTATTTTACTAATAAAATGTAAACTTATACTATTGATTTTACTAATAAAGAGGACTGAAACCTCAAAAATGAGAGTGGTGTGGAATAATGGAAACTCAACAAAAGGCCTTATTTATTATCTTTGGTGGAACCGGAGATTTAGCAAAGCGAAAATTGTATCCATCTCTTTTCAAACTATTTGAAAAAGGATTTTTAGATGCCAACTTTGCTGTAATTGGGACTGCAAGACGTCCTTGGACAGATGATTTTTATCAAAACGTTGTTACTGAATCTTTAGTTAATGTTAGCGATGATGCTAATAAAATTGCTGATTTCGTATCACATTTTTATTATCAATCACATGATGTGACTGATGTTGCACATTATATAACTTTAAAAAAATTAGCAGATAAACTTGATGAAAAATACCAAATTGAAGGTAACCGTATGTTCTACTTAGCAATGTCACCTCAATTTTTTGGTACGATTGCGACTCATTTAGGGTCACAAAAGTTAGTAACTAAAAATGGATTCAACCGTTTAATTATTGAAAAACCTTTTGGACGCAATTTTGAAAGTGCTAAAAAGTTAAATGATGAAATTACAAATACTTTTGATGAAGATCAAATATTTAGAATTGATCATTACCTAGGTAAGGAAATGATTCAAAATATTCCAGCAATTCGTTTTGGTAATATTATTACGCAAACATTGTGGAATAATAAGTATATAGATAATATTCAATTAACGTTGAGTGAGTCATTAGGTGTTGAAGAACGTGGCGGGTACTATGAAACGAGTGGCGCTATGCGTGATATGTTCCAAAATCACATTATGCAAGTTGTTTCATTATTAACAATGGACATGCCAAAAGAATTTGTTGCATCAGAAATTCGTAAAGAAAAATTAAAGGCTTTAAAAGCAATCCGTATCTTAAAACCTGATGAAGTTAATAAAAACTTTGTTCGTGGACAATATGGTGCAAATGAGGCAGGAACCGAAAAGGCTTATCGTGAGGAAAAACAGATTTCACCTGATTCAATGATTGAAACATTTATTGCTGGTCGTTTAATGATTGACAATGATCGTTGGGCTGGTGTGCCAGTTTATGTTCGCAGTGGTAAACGTCTTGTCGAGAAAAATACTGAAATCAATATTGTTTTTAAAAATGTTGAAAAAAATATTTTTGGAACAAGTGCTGAACATGAACATTTAGGTAAAGATGTATTAACAATTACAGTTGAACCTGATGAACGATTTAGATTGACGATTAATACTAAAGAAATTGGGCAAGGCTTTAACACGAATAAAACGAATTTAGATTATGTTAATTCACCTGAAACAAAAGCTAAAACACCAGAAGCATACGAAAAGTTAATTTTGGATGCGTTAGATGGAAATGCAATTAATTTTGCTCATTGGAATGAAGTTGCTAAGGCATGGAATGTAGCCGATGTGATTTTAGAGACATGGCATAACGATAATGATGATAAAACGTTATTCCCTAACTATTTAAGTGGATCGATGGGTCCAACGGCTTCAGATAAATTATTAACGGATGATGGTAATTACTGGATATACGATCCTAAAAAGTAAAAAACGTTAATCCTTCGGTATTAATTGAAGTAACTCTTGCATGATAATTTTAATTATTTAGGGAAATATTATTTTAATAGACAAAATATCAGAAGTATTATAGTACGAAAGCGATTATAAAAGTATAAATTTATAAGGAGAGTAATGATGAATAAAATTATTATAGATGAAGATTTTTGGAACATCTTTCCAGATGCACAAATTAATATTATGCTTTTAAAAGATATAGATAATCATCCTAAAGAAAATCAAACCGATTTTTATGATAACATGCTTGAACAAGCTGGGGATAAAGCTCAAAAATATTTAACAAATGAATCATTCAAAGACAATTTAGTCGTGGCTAATTGGCGTGAAGCATACCAAAATTTTAAGAAGAAAAAAGGTGCTCGTTCATCAATTGAAGCTTTACTTAAACGAGTTGATCAGGGTAAAGGTGTGGGTTCAATAAATCCGCTTGTTGACCTGTACAATAGTATTTCATTAGAGTATGGTGTACCTGTTGGTGGTGAAGATACAGATGCTATCAAAGGAGATCTTCATTTAGGTGTTGCTAAAGGTGGAGAAGCTTTTTATCCTTTAGGTGATGATAAAAATGAACCAGCTCTGCTTGGTGAAGTTTTATATTATGATGATGATGGAGCAGTTTGCAGATGCTTAAATTGGCGAGATGGTAAAAGAACAATGTTAACAGATGATACAAAAAATGCTGTTATGGTAATGGAATCTGTCAATAAAGAACAGAATGAAATTATTGATGAGGCAATGTTACAATTACAAAAGTCTATTAAAGATAATCTTAATGTAGAAGGTAAAATTTTTAAATTAAATAAGGATAATTCTGTTATAGGTGAATAATATGAAGTACCTCATAATTGTTAAACATAAGTTTAACGATAATGAGGTATTTTTATATCTTAATGGACAATAAAGAGCAATTAATTTGAAAAGGAACGTGCGTTCGTGTAAAATTGCATGAAAAGGATGTGGGACTAATGGCTGAATTAAATGGTATTACAATAGACGATAATTTATTAAAAAGAAAAATTATCCATGTCGATATGGATGCTTTTTATGCGTCAATTGAAGAGCGTGAACATCCTGAATTTATTGGACAACCATTAGTTATTGCCCAGGATCCTAGAAAAAATGGTGGTCGTGGTGTTGTTGCTACAGCAAATTATGAGGCAAGAAAATTAGGTATCCATTCTGCTATGGCAGCCCAAGAAGCTTATGAAATTTGTCCTAAAGCTATTTTTAAATCGCCTGATTTCACACTATATAAAGAAGTTTCAAGACAGCTTCATGAAATATTTCATGAATATACAGAAATGATTGAGCCAATTGCATTTGATGAAGCCTATCTTGATATTACACAGAATAAAAAAGAAATTAAAAGTGCTATTCAAGCAGCGCACATGATTCAAAGAGAAATCTATCAAAAATTACATTTAACCTGTTCAACGGGTGTTTCTTATAATAAATTTTTAGCAAAACTAGCGTCCGATTACAATAAACCAGCTGGAATGACATTAATTCTGCCAGAAGATGTCATTCCTTTTTTATCTGAATTGCCAATTGGTAAATTTAGAGGCGTTGGAAAAAAAACAGAACCAAAAATGATTAATCAAGGTATCCTTACTGGAAAAGAATTATTAGAAAAATCTGAAGTTGAATTAATTCAACAATTTGGTAAATTAGGGTACTTCTTATATAAACGAGTACGAGGTGTTGATGATCGTCCAGTCGAGTGGCAAAGAGAGAGAAAATCGATTGGTAGCGAGCGAACATACGGGAAGTTATTGATGACAACGGATGAAGTTGAAACACAACTTAGGTATATTGCACATTTAGTTTCAGAAACGTTGAGTAAACAACAAAAACATGGGAAAACGTTAGTCATTAAAGTTCGCTATCAGGATTTTACGACGCTAACAAAAAGATTAACATTGGAAGAATTTATTCGTAATGATGCAGCAACTATTTATTTTTATGGACGACAGATTTTTGACGATATATTGGGTGCAGAAAAGGGAATTAGGTTACTTGGATTAACGATGACAAATTTAGCACCAATTGGTTTTGAAAATATGAAACTACCATTATTTGGGAAAAAAGACACAAAACAGCCTTTGTAATTGGCCTCAATAACCGTTATACTTAAGAGCAACTTTGGAAACGAAAGAAGACTAAACATGAAAATTACATGGCTTGGACAATCTAGTATTCAAATTGTTACTGACGATAAGTTGACGATCTTAATTGATCCATTCATTAAAGATAATCCGTTAGTTAAAACGACTATTGACGAATTAAATCCAGATTATATTTTAGTGACGCATGCACACTACGATCATGTGGGTGATACAATTGAGTTAGCAAAAAAATCAGGGGCTAAAGTCGTTACAATCAATGAACTAGCTAATTATTTTGAAGATGAGGGTTTAATTGTTGAGCCTTTAAATTTTGGTGGTCAGCTTAAATTACCTTTCGGTTCAGTAAAACTTATTCCCGCGTGGCATACTGCTGCCTTGGTAATTGATGGTACAGCGAGAACATTAGGTGTAGCTGCAGGGTTTGAATTGCATATTGATGGGAAAGTCTTGTATCATGCAGGAGATACGGCTTTATTTTCAGATATGAAGTTAGTTAATCATATGGAACCTGTTGATTTAGCATTTTTACCGATTGGTGATACTTATACAATGGGTTTAGAAGATGCTGCAATTGCAGCTGAATTTGTACAGGCAAAAAAGGTTGTTCCAATTCATTACAATACGTTTACCAAAATTGAACAAAATCCAGTTGAATTTGTTCAATTATTGAATGATGGTGTGGGGATTATTCCCGAGATTGATATTCCATTTGAGTTCTAAGAAGGAGTCATTTAAGTGAAAATTGAGTTAGAAATTTTAAAAAAAATTAAACAATTTGATACGATTATTATTCATCGTCATCAAAGTCCAGACCCTGATGCAATTGGATCTCAATCGGGGTTAGCAGCAATTATTCGTGCTAGTTTTCCTGACAAAAAGGTTTATCAAGTTGGTGCGCCCTCAGCTGGATTAGTATGGATTAGTGACCAAGATGAAATTTCTGATGAGACGTATAATAATGCACTCGTCATCGTGATTGATACGGCTAATCGTCCAAGAGTTGAAGATGATCGATATACAAGTGGTGCCTACCTAATTAAATTGGATCATCATCCCAATGAAGACGTTTATGGTGATTTAGTTTGGGTGAAAACAAATGCATCAAGTAGTTCTGAATTAGTTATGGATTTAGTTGATGGCGTTGGTGGAGAACTTGTAGTTACTGATGATGCGGCTAGGATGTTATACGCCGGAATTGTTGGCGATACAGGTCGATTCATGTATTCAGCAACAACTGCACATACGATGCAAGTGGTTGCTGAATTAATGACTTATCATTTTTCAACTACTAAAATAAACCAAAAAATGGACAATATTACCGCAGGTGTCGCTAAGTTATCAGGATATGTATATGATAATTTAGTTATTACAGAACATAAAGCAGCATATGTCATATTGACACATGACTATCTAGATTCAATAGAGTTGGGCGATGCTGGTTCATCTCAAATTGTACCTTTACCAGGTAAAATTATTGAAGTTCAATGTTGGGCAATTTTTGTGCAGCAAAAGGATGGTAGCTATCGCGTTCGATTACGATCAAAAGGTCCTGTAATCAATCAGTTAGCAAAAGAGCATGATGGTGGTGGACATCCCATGGCCAGTGGTGCAAGAGCTAAAGACCAAGCAGAGTACGAAGAAATAGTTAAATCACTTGATGATTTAGCTAAGACATATACGGGAGAATAAAATGCCAGAAAATTTTAAAAATTTTGGATTGAAATCGTATCTTTTAAAAGCGATTGAAGCAATTCATTTTAATGTACCAACAGAAGTTCAACAACGCTTAATACCAGTTGTTTTAAAGGGTAAAAGCGTTGTAGGTCAATCACAAACGGGTAGTGGTAAAACACATACTTTCCTATTACCAATCTTTAATCAACTTGATCCTTCAAATAATACGGTTCAAGCAGTTATTACGACACCAAGTCGTGAACTTGCTTACCAAATTTATGAAGCTGCTAAGCAATTGGCAGAATTTAGTCCCGAACCTATTCATATTCAAAATTATGTTGGTGGGACAGATAAACAGCGTCAAATCGATAAATTAAGTAGAAGACAACCACAAATTGTCATTGGGACACCTGGACGTATTGCTGATTTAATGAGCAGTAACGCTTTAGATATTCATAATGCATCAACTTTAGTTGTAGATGAAGCAGATATGACACTTGATTTAGGGTTTTTGAAAGAAACTGATCAAATTGCATCTGCATTACCTTCTGATCTTCAAATGATGGTGTTTTCAGCAACTATTCCACAAAAATTACAACCATTTTTAAAGAAATACATGAAGAACCCAGTAGTTGAAGAAATTGCAGCTAAATCAGTTATTAGTGATACGATTGAAAACTGGATTATTCCAACGAAGGGTCATGATCGTAATGAAGTTATTTATCAATTAATTACGATGGGACAACCATATATCGCACTTATTTTTGCAAATACAAAAACACGTGTTGATGAAATTGTTGAGTATTTACGTGGTAAGAATTTAAAAGTTGCTAAAATTCATGGTGATGTGCCAGCTCGTGAACGAAAACGTGTCATGAAAGAAGTTCAAAATTTAGATTTTCAATATGTTGTCGCAACTGATTTGGCAGCGCGTGGAATTGATATTGAGGGTGTTTCACATGTCATCAATGATGATATTCCAAATGATTTAGAATTCTTCATTCATCGTGTTGGACGTACTGGTCGTAACGGTTTGAGTGGTATTGCGATGACGTTATATGAACCAAATGAAGAAAATAAAATTGCTGAGTTAGAAGCAATGGGGATTAAATTTGCACCTAAAGATATTAAAAAAGGTGAAATCGTTGATTCTTATGATCGTAATCGCCGTGAAAATCGTAAACAAACCAAAGATCCTTTAGCTCCAGTAATCAAAGGAATGGTTAAAAAAGAGAAGAAAAAACGTAAACCTGGATATAAGAAAAAGATTCAAAAAGCAATTAAACGTAAAGATCAAATGGATCGTCGCGTTAACAGAAAACAAAATCGTAAAGAGTCGTAAGCTTAATTTGACAATTTGAGTCGATTTCAATATAATTTTTATTAGAAACAGGGATAAATTTAAATAGCCTAACAGAAACATTTCATTTGCTGAGAGAAATGATTATTTAAAAAAGCTGCCTTGTGTTAAGTATTAATAGAATGACGTCCACTCAACGTTATCGAGTTTAAGAGGTAAACGACTAAAACATCGTTGCAAGTAAGGTGGTACCGCGCTATAAGCGTCCTTACTCGCAGCGGTGTTTTTTGCTTAAAAATAGAAGGGAAGTCACACTTATGAAAAAAATGACAAGTACTGAAATACGCCAAATGTATTTAGATTTCTTTAAAGAAAAAGGCCATACAATTGAACCTAGTGCCTCATTACTACCTGTGGATGATCCCACATTACTGTGGATTAATTCCGGTGTTGCAACTTTAAAAAAATATTTTGATGGATCAGTTGTACCAGAAAATCCTAGAATTACGAATGCCCAAAAAAGTATTCGTACGAATGATATCGAGAATGTTGGTAAGACAGCACGTCATCATACGTTATTCGAAATGTTGGGTAATTTCTCAATTGGGGATTATTTTAAACCAGAAGCAATTAATTGGGCTTGGGAATTATTAACAAGTGAAAAATGGTTCGCATTTGATGCTGAAAAACTATACGTTACTGTTTACCCAAAAGATTTGGAAGCAAAACGTATCTGGTTAGAAGAAGTTAAGTTACCAAAGGATCATCTAGTAGAAGTAGAAGATAACTTTTGGGATATTGGACAAGGACCTAGTGGACCTGATACAGAAATTTTTTATGATCGTGGACAAAGTTTTAATAACTTAGCTGAGGATGATGACGAAAATTATCCTGGTGGCGAAAATGAACGTTATCTAGAAGTTTGGAATATCGTGTTCTCTGAATTTAATCACACACCTGAAAATAACTATGAACCACTACCTCATCAAAATATTGATACGGGGATGGGTTTAGAACGTGTTGTTTCGATTTTCCAAAATGCAAAAACTAATTTTGAAACAGATTTATTCTTACCCTTAATTGATGCAACTGAAAAAATGAGTAATAATAAAAAATATGATGATAATGCCCAAGATGATATTTCATTTAAGGTTATTGCAGATCATGCGCGTGCAATTTCATTTGCCATTGGTGATGGCGCTTTACCTTCTAATGAAGGACGTGGCTATGTTATTCGTCGATTAATTCGTCGTGCAGTGATGCATGGACAAAAATTAGGGATAGAAGGATCATTTTTAACGCAACTTGTACCTGTTGTTGGTAATATTATGAAGGATTATTATCCGGAAGTTTTAGAACAATCAGAGTATATTTCTAAAATTGTTCGTTCTGAAGAAGAACGATTTAATGAAACATTAAAAGATGGATTACAGTTATTAAATAATCTTATTTTAACGACTAAAAAAGAAAATAAAGTAGAGCTAACTGGTGCTGGTGTCTTTAAATTGTACGATACTTATGGTTTTCCATTTGAATTAACGAAAGAATATGCCGAAGATGAAGGATTATCTGTAGATCAAGTAGGGTTTAACGCTGAAATGCAACAGCAGAAGGATCGTGCTCGTGCTGCACGTAGTAATGCTAAATCAATGGGTGTTCAAAATGGGATGTTAACAGATATTAAAACAATTAGTGAATATGTTGGTTATACACAAGCTAATGTGGATGACGCCAAAGTGGTTGATTTAATTGTGGATAACGAGTTAGTAGATAACATAAAACCAGGTGATAACGCTCAAGTTATTTTTTCAAAAACACCATTTTACGCTGAAATGGGTGGACAAGTTGCTGATAAAGGAACTATCAAAGATACAGAAGGCAATGTTATTGCTGAAGTTGAAGAAGTTCAACATGCACCTAATGGACAAAATTTACACGCCATTAAAGTTCTTGCAGCAATGAAAAAAGACCAATTAGTGACACTAGAAATTAATCAAGATTTCCATAAAAAAGTTGAAAAAAATCATACGGCGACACATTTACTTGATCAAGCATTGCGAGATGTTCTGGGCGAACATACACATCAAGCTGGGTCATTAGTCGAACCCACTTATCTACGGTTTGATTTTACAAATATTGGTTCCGTTTCAGAGAAACAGTTAAAACAAGTTGAAAAGATTGTTAACGATAAGATTTGGGCTGAGTTAGCTGTTGAAACTGTTGAAACAGATATTGATTCTGCTAAAAATATGGGTGCCATTGCTTTATTCTCAGAAAAATATGGAAAAATTGTGCGGGTTGTGAAAATTGGCGATTATTCAATTGAATTCTGTGGTGGTACGCACGTTTCAAATACGAGTGAAATCGGCTTATTTAAAATTATTTCTGAATCAGGTGTTGGTGCCGGCGTTCGTCGTATTGAAGCAGTAACTTCTAAAGAAGCTTTTGATTTCTTAAACGGACGTAACGAACTCTTAGAAACAGTAGCACAACAAGTAAAAGTAAATAAAGTCGTAGAAGTTTCAAATAAAATTGAACAATTACAAAGTGCATTAAAAGTAAGTGAACAACAAATTCAAGCATTTGAAGATAAAATTGCTAGCCAACAAGCTGGGGATGTTTTCAAAAATAAACAAGAAATTAATGGTAAAACGTTAATTGCAGCAAAAGTTTCAGTTTCAGGGATGTCTCAATTACGTCAATTGGCTGACCAATGGAAAACCCAAGAATTATCAGATGTTTTGGCTATTGGAACAACAAGTGATGACGGTAAAGTTAATTTAATTACGGCAGTTAGTGCTGATGGCATTAAATCAGGATTAAAAGCGGGCGATTTAATTAAGACGATTGCGCCACTTGTTGGCGGTGGTGGCGGTGGCCGACCAGACTTAGCTCAAGCAGGTGGTAAAAATCCAGCAGGTTTAGCTGATGCAATCAAAGAAGCAGCAAATTGGTTAAATAATCAAACCAAATAATAATTAAAGGAGTATTTATCTAATAATAAATAGATAAATACTCTTTATTATATTACGGCTTGATTACATCAGCTTGTTTTGATTGTCGAATGGTCCTTTTTTTAGTAGAATAGAGCTAGGTTAATAAATTGATGGGGGTGCCACGTTATGAGTTCATTAGATAAAACAATGTTCTTTAATTTTGACGAAAATAATAAAAAAGATGTCCACGATACATTGGTAACTGTTTACCAATCATTAGAAGAAAAAGGGTACAACCCTATTAACCAGATTGTTGGCTATTTGTTATCGGGCGATCCTGCTTATATTCCTAGATTTAATGACGCACGTAATTTAATTAGAAAATATGAACGCGATGAAATTGTTGAAGAGTTAGTTAAAAATTACTTAAATACAGAAGAAAAGTAGGAAATTAAATGAGATTAATGGGCTTGGATATTGGTTCAAGAACGGTCGGCGTTTCAATGAGCGATTTATTAGGATGGACTGCCCAAGGCGTTGAAATTATTCGTATTAATGAAGACAGAAGTGACTTTGGTATTGAACGTGTCAAAGAATTGGTTACAGAGTATGAAGTAACTGGCTTTGTACTCGGCTTACCCAAAAATATGAACAACTCATTAGGCCCTCGTGCTGAAGCTGCGCAAAAGTACGGCGAGTTATTAGTTGAAACTTTTGGCTTGCCAATTGATTTTCAAGATGAACGGTTGACAACTGTTGAGGCAGAACGTATGCTTGTTGAACAGGCCGATACATCAAGAAAAAAAAGAAAAAAAGTTATTGATAAACTTGCTGCAAGCCTAATTTTACAGAATTATTTAGATGGTAAAGGCAAATTAACTAAAGAATAAAGTGAGGTCACAATATGAATAATGAAGAAGAAAACCAACAGATTACATTAGTAGATGATAACGGTAATGAAACACTTTTTGAAGTTCTGTTTACCTTTGAATCTGATGATTACAATAAATCATATATTATGCTTTATCCACTTGGCTCAGAAGCTGATGAAGAGGTTGAAATTCAAGCTTACTCATTTAGTCCTAATGAGAATGGTGAAGCAACTGAAAGTGATTTAGAACCAATCGAAGACGATGATGAATGGGATATGGTAGAAGAAGTATTGAATACCTTCCTTTCAGATGAAAGTATGCAATAGAAGATTATTTAAAAAGTTGAGCCAAATTGGTTTAACTTTTTTATTTTGTTTTAAATTATATATTATGGACTATGATACACATATCTCTTTTGATCAATTCGTGGTAAAATTATTTTTAAATGATTAAATGTAAGGAGGGTGTTCATTGGAAAATCAAAAGAATAGATATAAGACTAAAATCGGTAAAAAAGTGTATACAATTATTGGATCAGAATCAGACACACACATGGACGCCGTAGCAACATTGGTGAAAAATGAATTTCAATCAGTGAAGGACATGCTACCTGAAATAGATGATGAACAAGTAGCGATATTAGTAGCTATCAACGCAGTTTCAGATCAAATTAAATTACAAGAAAAATTAAATGAAATTAATGGTGAAACACAAGTAAAGGAGTAATATTATGACAGTTTCTTTAATTGTTATCTTTTTATTAATTGTGTCATTTTTTAACGGTTATAGAAAAGGATTAGTATTAACGCTTTTGAGAATTGTAGGATTTATCGCTATCTATTTATTTGCTAAAGTTTTAACAAATCCTGTTACTATTTGGTTGGGAGAACGTTTCCCTAAAATTATGGAAACTGATAAGACATCTATTACGAACCATCTTCAGACTAACTTTTATTCGATGATTGTATTTGCGGCTTTATTTGTGGTTGGCGGTATACTCATTAGAGGTATTATTAGAGTAATAAATTCTGTTACAAAATTACCAGTTATTCATCAGGTGAATTCACTAATTGGTGGGGTTCTATCGGTTATACTGATGTTTGTTTTTATTTTTATTGGGTTAATTATTTTGTCGGCTTGGCCTAATCAAAAAGTTAATGAAGCTGTTTTAGAATCGACGGTTGCTCAAAAAATACTAACAGATACGCCAACAATAGCTAAAAAGATGTTCATTACAAATACATCATCTACAGATTAAATGTTAGGAGAATTAAAGTATGAACGAAAAAGGATTAAAGACATTAGAATATCAAAAAGTTAAACAACAAATTCAAACATTTATATCTACTGAATCTGGACAAGAAGAAGTTAAGGCATTAGAGCCGATGACTAATCTCGAAAAAATCCAAAAGGATTTAGACGAAACACAAGATGCTGTGAAGATATTGCGACTCCGCGGTGGCATTCCTTTACCACAATTAGTCAACGTTAAGCCACATATGAAACGGTTAGATATGGGAGCTTCTTTGAATGGTAAAGAGCTATCTGCTGTTGGTCGTGTACTACGAACGACTAATGAGGTTAAATTATTTTTTAAAGATTTAGCAGATTCTGAAATTGAATTAACGAGATTATTTGAATGGATAGAAAAGCTTGAAAATCTACCTGAAATTAATCGTAGGTTGAATCAGTCAATTGAAAATGATGGTCACATTACTGATGAGGCTTCACCAGTATTGCATAATATTCGACAAAATATTTTACGCTCGGAAAGTGCCATTAGAGCTAAACTACAAGAATTTACGCGTGGTAAAAGTGCTAAATATTTAAGTGAAACATTAATTACAATTAGAAATGAACGTTACGTTATCCCTGTTAAGGCAGAATATCGTGGTCAATTTGGTGGCGCTGTTCATGACCAAAGTGCAACAGGACAGACCTTATTTATTGAACCGCAAGCAATTGTCGAGATGAATAATCATTTACGCGAACAGCAACTTGCTCAAGCAGATGAAGAACGTCGTATTTTGGCAGAGTTATCTGAATTAGTTGCACCTTTTACAGCAGAAATTTTAGAAAATGCTTATATTTTAGGACATTTCGATTTTGTTAATGCAAAGGCACAATATGCAAGCTCAATTAAAGCAACTGAACCAGCAATTAGTGTTGAAAATGACATTTTTTTAAGACAAGCACGTCATCCTTTATTGGATAGTAAAAAAGTAGTTGCTAACGATATTATGTTAGGAAAAGATTATCAAGCAATTGTTGTTACGGGACCTAATACCGGTGGTAAAACAATTACGTTAAAAACATTAGGCTTAATTCAGATGATGGGACAATCAGGTTTAAATATTCCAACAAATGAAGGTAGTCGTATTGGTATTTTTGAAGATATCTTTGCAGATATTGGGGATGAACAATCGATTGAACAGAGCTTAAGTACATTTTCTGCTCATATGACTAATATCGTTTCTATTTTAGCTAATATTAACGAACATTCATTAGTTTTATTTGATGAATTAGGAGCTGGAACGGATCCACAAGAAGGTGCAGCTTTGGCGATTGCAATTCTTGATGCTGTTGGAGAAAAAGGTAGTTATACAGTTGCTACAACACATTATCCCGAATTAAAAGCGTATGGGTTTAATCGTGCTGGAACAATTAATGCTAGTATGGAATTTGATAGTGAAACGTTACAACCAACTTATCGATTATTAATTGGAATACCTGGTCGTAGTAATGCGTTTGATATTTCTCGTAAAATTGGGTTAGCGTCAAATGTTGTTGATCAAGCGCAAAACTTGACCAATCAAGATAGCCAAGATTTGAATGAAATGATTTCTGACTTAATGAGTAAGCGAAAAAAGGCAGAAGATGAGACACTGGCATTAAAAGCACAACTAGAAGATTCAACGAAATTACATGATGACCTAGCTAAACAGTATGCCGAGTTTGTTGCGCAAAGAGAGTCAATGACGGATAAGGCTAAGGGAAAAGCTAATGAAATCGTGGCAGAAGCAGAAATAAATGCAGATAAAATAATAAAAGAAATTCGCCAAATGCAGATGCTTCAAGGACAAGCTGTTAAAGAACATGAATTAATTGATGCAAAATCACAATTATCACAAATGCATCAACCAACAAATGCTTTGAAGAAAAATAAGGTCCTACAACGAGCTAAAAATAAACAAGAATTCCATGTGAACGACGATGTCTTAGTTAAAACTTATGGTCAACAAGGTGTTTTAGTTAAAAAAATGAGTAAGACAGAGTGGGAAGTTCAACTTGGTATTCTAAAAATGAAAATTAATGAAAACGACCTTCAAAAAGTTCATATCGAGAATGATAAAAAGGATAGAACCATTTTTAAAAATGCGGCTTCAACAAGCGTTTCAACATCGCTTGATCTTCGTGGACAGCGCTATGATGATGCAATGAGCCAAGTTGATCAGTATATTGATTCTGTTTTACTTGCTGGATATGCTTCTGTTACTATTGTTCATGGTAAAGGGACTGGAGCCTTAAGAACTGGAATAACAGATTATTTGAAATCAAATCGTCATGTTAAGTCATTTGAATTTGCAGCACCCAATGCTGGTGGAAATGGCGCAACTATCGTAGAATTCAAGTAACGTTTACTTTTTGTAAGCAAAAATGTGGCGTGGTATTATTTTCTTTGATATGATGGTCACATAAATAATAAAAGGGGGAATTCAAATGGTACAAGCAATTACAGATAAAGAATTTGAAAAAGTAACAGATTCAGGTGTAACATTGACAGATTTTTGGGCAACATGGTGTGGTCCTTGTCGTATGCAATCGCCAGCTATTGAAGATTTAGAACAAGAAATGGGCGATAAAGTAAAATTTTCTAAAATGGATATTGATCAAAATCCAGCAACAGCACAATCTTTTGGTATCATGAGTATTCCAACTTTAATGATTAAAAAAGATGGCGAAGTTGTTGATACAATCGTCGGTTATCATTCAAAAGATCAGGTTAAAGAAGTTTTAGCACAATATATTTAGTAATTAAAAAGAGCTGACTTTTAAAGTCAGCTCTTTTTAATTATCTATTCGATAATTATTCAGTTTCAGTTGGTACTTTGAAGTGAAATTGGTCAGTTGGTTCTGTCATATTAGGATCTTTTAAATCAGTTTGAACAATAATTGAAACACCGGATTTATTATTTTGATTTTCAATTATTGTTTCTGATGTGAAACCACTTTGAATTTGGATAGTTTCAGCAATAAACCCAGCTTCTAGGTTAAAATCAGCAGACTTAATCTGATTCTGTCTGAAGGTAACAATATTACCAGATAGTAACCAAGTTTGCTTGTCTTTTTTTTCTTTAACCACTTCAAGAGTACCCCAATTTGCCTTTTCAAAAAAGGTAATAAGGTCTGCAATATTAGCGAGGTTAGCATTACGGGCCATTTTTTTACCAACCCAGTATAAAATTGTTGTATCCGTACCAATTACTTCTGGTATTAAACTATCGCGAATAAGTTCATATGCGAATGTATCATTGTTGTCAGCTGATAATAAATTTTCAATCAAATTTGGTTTCATATGGATCTCCCTCTGGATATATAATATACAAGTATTATACCGTTATTTAAGATTAGATGATATTGATTTTTCATAAATTAATGTTAAATGACTAGACTTGAATTTTGAGTAAAGACAAGTCATAATTAAGATTGATAAGTAATCGAAAAAGAGGTTAGAAAATGAATAATCAAGCAATTGGATTTATTGATTCAGGTGTTGGTGGATTAACAGTTGTAAAAGAAGCACTTAAACAATTACCAAACGAAAAAATATACTATTTAGGTGATACAGCTAGAATGCCATATGGACCTCGGCCCTCAGAACAAGTTTTAGAATTCACTTGGGATATGACATCTTTTTTGTTAAGTAAAGGGATAAAAATGTTAGTGATTGCTTGTAATACAGCAACGGCTGCTGCCTTGGATGATTTACGAGAAAAATTAGCAATCCCAGTGATTGGTGTTATAAAACCAGGAAGTAGAGCGGCAATTAAGTCATCTAAAAACCAAAGAGTAGGCGTTATTGGGACGGAAGGTACGATTAAAAGTAGCGCATATAGTAATACGTTACATGAAAAAAATCCTAATTTATTTGTGACGAGCTTACCTTGTCCAAAGTTCGTCCCAATTGTCGAGAGTGATCAATACGAATCAGAAATCGCTGAACGAGTTGTTAATGAAACGTTAGCTTTTTTTGATGATAAAAACATTGATACACTAGTCATGGGCTGTACTCACTATCCATTACTCAGACCTTTTATTCAAAATGCGGTTGGTGATAAAGTAACGTTGATTGATTCAGGAGCTGAAACAGTTAACGATGTTTCAACTATCTTAGATTATTTTAATATTGCGGCTAAAAGTGAAGCAAAAATTGAACATGAATTTTTTACGACGGGTGATGCGAATGATTTTAACGAAATTGCATCAGGTTGGTTAGGATTAGAAAATATAAATTCTAAAACAATTCATTTAGGACAGGGAGACTAACATGCGTAAAAATGAGAATCGAGATAATTTAGAAGTTAGACCAGTCTCAATTACAAAATTAAGTCTTAAGGAAGTCGATAGTGCGATTGAATACCAGTTGGGCTTGACTAAGGTAACAATTTTAGTTAACGAAACAGATAACATTGGTGAATTGAAAGTAGACGTTAATCAGTGGTTGAGTGCTCAAAGCAATGTCAAAATTGAATTGATTTTATCATCGCTTAAGACGGCCTTGGCAGAAACATTAAAAGATACTGGATTTAATTTACAAGTACAAATCATGCAAGCTGATGGGGATATTATTGCAACAGTTATTAATGCGAGTTATGTAGCAATTCAAAATTTATTGTTAAAGAGTAACGGTCAAAAATTAAAACCATTTTCAGCGATTAATGTTGGTTTCATTCATGATGAGTTATTTGCTGATTTAACAAGTGAAGAAGAGGAAACAGCCGATAGTCATTTATTAATTGTTCAAAATGAATCAGGGGCTTTTTTACAATTGAATTTTGAAAAATCTAATGCTGATTTACTTGGTGACAAATTAACGCAACTTTTAGGTGGAGCAATGTCAGGATTATCAGAATTAATGGGTAATTCGCAGAAGAAAACCATTTTAATTCAAAATGAACATATTGAGAATCAAAAAGATGTGATTTTAATTGCAACTAAAAATGAAGGAAAAGCGACTGAATTTAAACGTTTTTTTAATCCACTAGGATTTAAAGTTACTACGTTGTTGGACTATCCTGAATTACCAGATGTTGAAGAAACTGGGAAAACATTTGAAGAGAATGCAAGATTAAAGGCAGAAACAATTTCACAATTAACACAATTACCTGTTTTAGCAGATGATTCTGGTTTAATGGTGGACGCCTTAGATGGTCGACCAGGTATATTTTCTGCTCGTTTTGCTGAGGACCATAATGACGCTGCGAATAATGCGAAATTATTACATGAAATGACTGACGTGCCGAAAGACAAAAGGACTGCAAATTTCCATACAACGTTAGTTTTTGCAAAACCTGGTAACGAGTCACTAGTTGTAGACGGTGAAGTGGCTGGAGAAATTTTGGGTATACCACGTGGAGATAACGGATTTGGTTATGACTCACTTTTTTATGTACCTGAATTATATAAGTCTATGGCTGAACTGACTGAAGTAGAAAAAAATAAAATTAGTCATCGCGGTCGTGCAACCGTCAAGTTAATGTCAAATTTTAATGATTGGTGGGAAAAATAAGATGAAGTGCTTAGTTGTGAGTGATAGTCATGGAGATCGTGATATATTAGAATCTATTTTAGTACATAATAAAAATCAAGTTGATGTATTTTTTCATTGTGGCGATTCAGAATTAGAAGCAAATGATCCGCTTTTTAATAAATTTGATGGTGTCCTAGGAAACATGGATTTTGATATGAATTTTCCAGAAGAATTAGTTGAAATTGTGAGCGGGGAAACTATCTATCTCTCTCACGGGCATCTGACTAACGTTAAAACAGGACTGTTCACACTTGAATTAAAAGCTAAGGCTAATCATGCTAAATTCGTATTTTTTGGACATACTCATGAATTAGGATGTGAGATGACTGACGATGGCGTATTAATTTTAAATCCTGGGAGCATTAGTCTTCCTAGAGGGATGTATCAAGGGATTGGTGGAACATATGCGATAGTAGAAGCAAACGAAAAAAATGTTCACGTCTCATATTTCACTAGACAGCATAAATTAATACCAGAATTAACTTGCGAGTTTAAACGTAAATAGCGAAAAAAAACCTCTAAACGAATTTTATCGTTTAGAGGTTTTTAAAATTTAAGCTAGCATAAAAAGTGATTTGTATAGGAAAACGGCACAAATGCCGGCTGCAATTGGTGCAACGACTGGGACCCAACTATAATCCCATTGTGAGTTACCTTTATTTTTAAGAGGTAATAGTTGATGTAGTAAACGTGGAGCAAGATCACGAGCTGGGTTTAGGGCTGGGCCAGTTGCGCCACCCAATGATGCAACTAATACAAGGACTAAGAAACCTAATCCGAGATGAGCTGTTCCGAGGTTATCGGAGAAAAATGGTGCTTTTGTAATACCAATGGCGCCAAATATCAAAATGAAAGTACCAACAAATTCATTAATAAAACCATTTAATTTACTTTGAGCGGCATCAATAGTTGAGAAAGTACCTAAAATACGTTCAGGATCAGTTGTTTGATCATAGTAAGGTTTGTAGGCTGCAACAACAATAGCTTGTCCAACGAATGCACCTAAAAATTGTACTGTCATGTAGGGAAGTACTTCACCCCATGGGAACAAACCAGAAAAAGCTAATCCTAAAGTGAAAGCTGGATTAATATGATTTGCTGAAATACTACCAAAGATTAAGGCGGGAATCATAACACCGAATCCATAACCGAAGGCGATTAAAGCCCAATCACTACCATGTCCTTTTGTATGCCCAAGTTCGACATTGGCCACCGAACCATTACCTAAAATAACCATAATTGCTGTACCAATAAATTCTGCAGCTAATCTTGTTGTTAATGTATAATCCATTGTATCCTCCTATTTTTGTTCGCAATATTTATTATGTTACCAATATTGCGAACAAATGTAAATATTTATTAATAATTGGCTCGATTTTTAAAAAAAATTAGTGTCTGCGTTCAATTTATTATAAAATAGGAGTTGTTCTAAAAGTTTGGAAGGAGGACCTATTGAATGATAGCTAAGTCTATTGAAAAAATGTTATCCGAAAACCAGGAACACTTTTTAATTCCAGCTGAAATTGTTGCTAATGTACAAGAAAATAACTTCCTGGATCACGCACTATTGGTTTTAACAAAAGTTCATTATGCTAAAATTCCCGTTTTAGATAATGATTATAAGTTTAAAGGATTGTTATCCTTGTCTATGATTACTGAGACAATGTTAGGATTAGATGAATTGGATGTCAGCCGATTACACGAAGTTCGTGTTAAAGATGTTATGGAAACTGATATTCCCACTATTCAAGATCCTTACGATATTGAGAATGTTTTGCACTTACTTGTGGACCATCCCTTTTTATCAGTTGTTTCTTCTGAGGGCAGTTTTACAGGTATCGTGACACGTCGTGAGCTTATGAAAAGTATGAATCATATTGCTCATGAATTTGAAAAAGAGTATATAGTTCAAGATATTGAAACTAAAGAAAGAAAATAAATAATATGAAATATTAGGAGAATGATGATGGCAAATTTAGATGCACACGAAATTATTAATTTTATTAGCACTTCAAAAAAGAAAACACCCGTTAAGGTATATATTAAAGGGGATTTAGTTGAAATCGATGTACCAGATACGATAGAAGACTACTTAAATGATAAAGCTGGCGTTTTATTTGGTGATTGGGCAGATATTGAACCTTTCCTAAATGAAAATTCAAAAATTGTAAGTTCTCATATTGAAAATGAAACTCGTAATTCAGCTGTTCCGTTATTAGATTTAAAAAAGATTAATGCACGTATTGAACCAGGTGCAGTTATTCGCGATCAAGTTTTAATTGGCGATAACGCTGTTATCATGATGGGCGCTATCATTAATATTGGTGCTGAAATTGGTAAGGGAACAATGATTGATATGGGTGCTGTTTTAGGTGGTCGTGCAATTGTTGGAGATAATTGTCATATTGGTGCTGGAACAGTACTTGCTGGGGTTGTCGAACCACCTTCAGCAACACCTGTTATTATTGAAGATGACGTTTTAATTGGTGGAAATGTTGTCGTGCTTGAAGGCGTTCGTGTTGGTAAAGGTGCCGTTGTTGGTGCTGGAGCTGTTGTTACTAAAGATGTTGCACCTTATACGGTAGTCGTAGGGATGCCCGCAAAAAAAGTTAAAGATATCGATGATAAAACAAAAGATAAAACAGAAATTTTAGCAGAGTTACGTAATATCTAGAAATAAATTGAAACGAGGGAACAGATAGAAATGAGTTTAACAACTGAAGAACTAATTAAAATCAGACGGGACTTACACCAAATTCCGGAAATTGGATTAGAAGAATTTGAAACTCAAGCCTATCTACTGAACTTAATTTCAAAATTTAATCAAAGTTTTATAGTAATTAAAACAGTTGAAACTGGTATTTTAGTTCGAGTAGTTGGTTCTATTGGCGGGTATACAATTGGATATCGGACTGATATTGACGGACTACCTGTTACTGAAAAGACAGGACTGCCATTTTCATCACGGAATGAAGGTAGAATGCATGCTTGTGGGCATGATATTCATATGACGGTTGCGCTCGGAATTCTAAATTACTTTTCTGAAAATCAACCAACAGTAAATATGACTTTTATCTTTCAACCAGCAGAAGAAAATGCCAGTGGTGGTAAGCGACTCTATGAGAGTGGATTATTAGATGAGTGGATGCCTGATGAAATTTATGCATTCCATGATAATCCACAATTACCTGCTGGAACAATTGGAACTCGATTAGGCACTTTGTTCGCAGGTACGTGTGAAATTCATGCACACCTAGCCGGAAAAAGTGGACATGCTGCATACCCACATCAGGCTAATGACATGGTAGTTGCTGGTGCACAGTTGGTCACGCAATTACAAACGATTATCAGTCGAAATGTCGATCCAATACAATCTGGAGTTGTTACGTTGGGTCAATTTACTGCTGGAACGACTGGTAATGTTATTGCTGGTGAAGCACAGATTAATGGAACAATTCGTGCGTTAACACAAGAAATGAATTTATTGATTCAAAAACGTGTTAAAACAATTTGTGAGGGTATCGCATTAATGTACGATTGCGAAGTAGAATTAAACCTCATTCAAGGTGGTTATCTACCTGTTGAAAATGATGATAGCAGGACTGAAAACTTTATTCGATTTATGAAAAACGATCCAGAAGTTTCATTTGTTGAAACACAACCTGCAATGACGGGAGAAGATTTTGGATTTTTATTGTCTAAAATACCTGGAACAATGTTTTGGTTGGGTGTAGATAGTCCTTACTCGCTACATTCTGAATTTTTGGCGCCTAAAGAAGCTGCAATTGATGCAGGTGTTCTTGCAATGGTCCATTTTTTGACAGATAGAGATCAACAAATAAGAAACTAAAAAATGACTCAATTATGATTTCATAATTGAGTCATTTTTTAGTTAAGTGAGATAGGTGAGTTTAAGACATGTATTTGAGCATCATTTAAAGCCGTTAGATAACCGGCAAGAAATGTCCGTTGAGTAGATGCCTGTTCACCATTTAAAGTGAACACAACGACTCTAAAGACCAAATTTCCTTTGCCAAGATCAACTAGACCTAAAATATTTGGTCCATCTTTAATTTCGGGATGAAGTGGGACTAACTTTTCATTAACGTTCTGTACAATATGGGTGATTTTATCCACATCGTCAGTGACATCAATTCGGATATCGATAACTGCTCGCATATTATTGCGAGATAAATTACTGACAATTGTGATATTTCTATTTGGGACAAAATGCAAAATACCATCATAGTCTTCAATTTGAGTCGTACGTAGGCCGACAGCCACGATAGGACCCTCAATTGAATCAATTCTAACGATATCTCCAACATCGAATTGTTGTTCTAAAAGAATAAAGAATCCAGTGACGACATCAGTTACGAATCCTTGTGCGCCAAGACCTAAAGCAACACTTAAGATTCCGGCACCTGCAATTAAGGTACCAACGGGAACACCGAGCACCGACAGAATAGCGTAAAGATAAAAAAATAACATAATATAGTGAAAAATATTTGATGTTAGTGAATTGATTGTTTCAACTCTATTTGTTGAATATCTATCGGATCCTCGATATTGATTAAATGTCCGACGAATGATTTTTTTTCCAATCCAATTTATAAGGATAAATAGAAAAGAAAAGAAAACAAGAGAAAAAACTAGTTCAACTAGGTTACTAATAATGGCATCCCAATCGATATGAGCTATGTAACGTGAAAGGAAAGTACTTTGTTTTGTAACGGTTTTTAGTAATGTCCCTAAAAGTAAATTGTCCTTTGTGAAATGCTCTAAAAAAAGATTGTTTAAAATGGCGATCACCCCTAAATTAATTTATTGATATCATCATAGCAAACATGTGGGCTAATGTGTAATTTAAATACAAAACTGTCGTATGTTATCAATTGCAGTTTTTAGGTTCGAATGCTATCCTATAAGTAGATTTTGAATTAATGTACGTAAGTAAATAGGAGGAATTATTATGACAGGTGGACAAATTGCAGGATTAATTGCCGCTGTTGCTTTCGCGGTCTTAGTCCTATTCATTATTTTCGTTCTTATGAGAATGATGAGAACACTCGGAGAAGTGAATAAAAGTATTTCATCTATTACCAGCGATGTTGATGGCTTATCAAATGAAGTTGAGAATATACTCGTAAAATCAAATATTTTATTAGACGATGTAAATGGTAAAGTAGCAACAATTGATCCTTTATTTCAGGCTGTTGCTGATTTGAGTGAAAGTGTGTCTGATTTGAATGATGCAAGTCGAGGATTAATGACACACGTTTCAGCGACGTCAAAGAGGGCTAAAGATTCTTCAGCTTTCATTAATGTTGGTAAAAAGGCATTTAGTTTTTATAAAAATAGAAAAGTTTAAAACAAGGAGGGGTTTGTTATGTCAAAAAAATTTTTATTAGGATTGGTAGTTACAGGTGGGGTTGCCGCGTATACAGCTTCTAAATTAATTTCTGAAAAAACGAAACAAGATATTAAAGAACATTTGGAAGAAAAAGCTTTAGATGTACGTGATCGCGTGTTAGAGTATAAGGCTTACGCTGAAGACGCTAGTATTGATTTAAAAGATAAAATGGTTGATTTTGATGAAATGAAAAATAATCTAAGTGATAAATTTTCTGAAAAAAGTGAATTATTAATGAGCCAGGATGCGTATGTTAATGCTAAAGATGCATTAATTAATGCAAAGAACGATTTGAAAAACAAATTAGCTATGGAATCAGACGATATATTTGAACAAATGACTGATTTAACAGATGAGTTTTCAGACTTAGCTGAAGAAGACATCTATGTTGATAGCAAGAGTGCTTTTGGCGAAGCTAAAGATGCTGATGCTGCAGAAGGCAAAGCTGAAACAATTTATCCAGATGGATGGACAGGCGAAAAATAAAAGTAAAATGAGTACCACAATTTTTAATGCGAACTATTTGAATTAATTAACTTTAAAATAATAGGTAACCACATGTTGTTCGAAAAGGAGTAGCATATGGTTACCTATTATTTTAGTTAAGACTCGTAGTTTATGGAATATTTAAAAATAAAAACCCCTAAAGTTTTCTAACTTTAGGGGTTTTTATTTTTATTAGTGTAGTTCAATTGTTTTTAATGTTTTTGGTGTAACTGTAAATGGTTCATTACCGTTTTCAGTTAGATAAATGCAGTCTTCAATACGAACGCCAGCAACGCCTGGAATGTAAATACCAGGTTCTATTGAGAAACACATACCTGGTTTAAGTTCCATTTTATTTCCTTCCATAATTGAAGGGAATTCATGTTCACTTTGTCCCATACCATGACCAAGGCGATGAATAAAGTAGTCACCATAACCAGCCTTGACGATGACATCACGAGCAATTTTATCTAAATCTTCCGCAATCATACCTGGTTTAGCAGCAGATTGCGCTTTTAATTGCGCTTCAAGACAAACTTTGTGAATTTCTAATGCTTTTTCATTTGGTTTACCGAATGCTACAGTACGACTAGCATCTGAAATATAACCATCTGAGATAACACCTAAATCAAATAATGTTAAAGCATTTGATTGGATAAGATCCTTTTTTGCAAATCCATGAGGTTCAGCGGCATTTTTTCCACTTTGAACAATAGTGTCAAAGCTCATATGCATGATTCCTTTTTTCATCATTGCATATTCAATTTCTGCAACAACATCTTGTTCAGTTCTGCCTTCTTGAAGAGCGTTAAAGCCAACTTCAAAAGCAACATCTGCCCATTTTCCAGCAATTTTTAATTTTTCAATTTCGTCTGGTGTTTTAATTACTTTAAGTGTTTCGATAAAGCTTGTTGCATCAGCTACAAATTCAGCACTTGGGAAGATACGACTAATAGCATCATATCTTTCAACTGTTAGGCTGCCTTTTTCAATAGCCCATTTCTTTGGTGAATTTTTACGTTTATTTATTTCACTTTGTATGATTGCGAAAGCATCTTCGTGATCAAGATAACCATAAACGGGATATTTCCAGCCGGTATCTTTGGCAGCTTCGACTTCAAGAGCGGGTGTGAATAAAAATGGGTCTTGATCAGGAAATACAAAGAGAGCTAAAACGCGCTCAATAGGATCACTTTCAAAACCGGTAAAATATTGAATACTCATTGGATCGTTGATATAAGCAATGTCAGTACCATTATTGGCAAGCCATTGTTGTAAAGATGCAATATGTGACATGAAATCTCTCCCTTTACAATAGTATACTGTATTATAGCATAAGTAAGACATAACAATTAAATATTGAAATTTTCATAACAATTAAAAATTGAAATTTTCATAATATAAAAATTATTTTCATGAAAATAAGGTAAAAACGCTTGCAATTGTCTTAAAAATTTGCTAAATTATTCTAGTGCTTGAAAACGGAATGAAAACTTGATATTTAAGTAATGAGAGGAAATAATACTAATGGATAAACAAACAATTACAATTTATGACGTAGCAAGAGAAGCAGCTGTTTCAATGGCAACTGTTTCACGTGTGGTTAACGGTAACCCTAACGTTAAACCTGCAACAAGAAAAAAAGTTTTGGAAGTTATTGATCGACTTGATTACAGACCTAATGCTGTTGCTAGAGGATTGGCAAGTAAGAAAACGACAACAGTTGGGGTTATTATTCCCGATGTAACTAATATTTACTTTTCATCATTAGCTCGTGGAATTGATGATGTTGCAACAATGTATAAATATAATATTATTTTAGCTAACTCTGATCAAAATGGTCAAAAAGAAGTGCAAGTATTAAATACATTATTAGCTAAACAAGTTGATGGTATTATTTTTATGGGAAATCAAATTACTGATGAATTACGTGCTGAACTTAAGAGAAGTCGTACACCAGTTGTCCTTTCAGGTTCAGTTGATCCTACTGGAGAATTAGGTAGTGTTAATATTGATTATATTGCAGCTGTAATGGAATCAGTAACGGATCTAATTAATAATGGCAATAAACGTATTGCATTTGTTTCAGGTTCAATGGATGAACCCATTAATGGCGAATACCGACTAAAAGGCTATAAATTAGCTCTTGAAAAAGCCGGAATAAAATTTGATCAAGACTTAATTTTTGAAACAGATTATTCATATCGAGCTGGCGAAACCTTATGGCCAGCAATTTCTTCAAGTCATGCAACTGCTGCTTTTGTTGGTGATGATGAATTAGCTGTTGGTGTTTTGAATGGTGCTCGAGATGCTGGTTTGAGTGTACCCGAAGATTTTGAAATTATTACAAGTAATGATTCAAAATTGACTGAGATTGTTAGACCCAAATTATCTTCAATAACACAACCTTTATACGATTTAGGGGCTGTATCTATGAGATTATTAACAAAATTAATGGATAAAGAAGAAGTTAGTGAAAAAACAATCCAATTACCATATGGCTTAATTAAGCGTTCTTCAACAAAATAATATAATAAAAAACTTGGTTTTCTAAATTATATTTGGAAAATCAAGTTTTTATTATACTTGGATGGGAAATTTTATGAAAAATAAAAATAATATTTACTTTGTTTTAGCCTTATTAATTATTGTAATTCTGTTTATTAGTTCTTCGGAAACGTACAAGCAGCAGACATCTATTCCTTTTTTAGAAAAGTATTTAGCTGGTAAACCATTTGAAAGTATGTTGTCACATATTTCATTTAGTTATGCTGGAGCAGATGAAAGTTTTAACCATGTTGGTTATTTTAAATTAGTTGAGTTTTTCATCCGTAAAACTGCTCATTTTATGACATATTTCTTTATGGCTAGCTTCATATTCTTGGGAGTGAAAAATAAAATTAAGTATTGGCGTTACAGTGGGCTTATTGCAGTTGCTTGTGCAGCGCTATATGCAGGACTTGATGAAATTCACCAAAGTTTTACAGGTGGCAGAACGCCCTTAATCCAAGATGTTTTACTTGATACAATTGGTGCAACAACAGGTGTAATTTTGACGATATTAATTTTAATGTACTATCGGCACAAAAAAGCTAAAGAAAACTAGTTCAGTCCTATTCTCGTGAAGAAGGTTGATATTAAGCTATTATTTTGATATCATAATAAACGGTTAAAAGTAAAAATTCAGAAACATTTCGGAAAGAGGTAGGGAATTATGTCAGGACATTCAAAATGGAATAACATCCAAGGTCGTAAAAATGCACAAGATGCTAAACGTGGTAAAATTTTCCAAAAATTATCGAGAGAAATTTACATGGCTGCAAAAAGTGGTGGTCCTGATCCCGATTCGAACCCCTCATTACGTTTGATGCTTGATAAAGCTAAAGCTGCAAATATGCCAAAAGATAATATTAAACGTGCTATTGATAAAGCGTCTGGTTCAGAAGGTGCAGATTATGAAGAAATTACATATGAAGGCTATGCACCTGGTGGCGTTGCCATCTTAGTTCATACCTTGACGGATAATCGTAATCGGACTGCTTCAGAAGTTCGTATTGCATTTACACGTAATGGTGGAAATTTAGGAGAAACAGGTTCAGTTAATTACATGTTTGATCGTAAAGGTTACATCGTTATTTCTCGTGAAGAATTAGATACTGATGAAGATGCTATGTTTGAAGATGTTATTGATGCTGGTGCTGAGGATTTGAAAACATCAGAAGAATTATTTGAAATCTATACAGATTCAAAAGATTTACCAGATGTACGTGCTTCATTAGAAGCAAAGGGATACAAATTAGATACATTTGAATTAGTAATGATTCCTCAAAATCTAGTACCAGTACCGGAAGATAAAATTGAACAATTCCATCATATGATTGATGCATTGGAAGAAAATGATGATGTTTCAGAAGTGTTCCATGCTGGTGATATTGCAGACGAAGATTAAGATACTCTCTATAATAAAGAGATAAGTCATCTTAAAAAGTTAGAAATTAATTAAATATAAAAATATGAAAAGCCAAAATTAAATGTTTTGGCTTTTTTTGCGTACTTAAATATATGGAAAGGAGGGATATTGAGATGATTGAAACAGAAATACAAGAAATGATTAAAATATGTGTTAAAAACAGAGCAAGTGATATGTATATAATTCCAAGTGCCAAGGGATGCTTAGTTAAGTATCGAACGTTGAATAACTATCATAGCCTTAATGTATATTCAGAAAAAAAGATGATACAAATGAATAATTTTCTTAAATTTAAGGCAAATATGATTCTGAGCGAAACTAGGCGGCCGCAGTTTGGGACTTTTCAATGGCAGATAGAACATAAAAAGGTAAATTGCCGAATTTCGAGTGTTGGCGATTTTTTAGGTAGAGAATCGATTGTTATACGATTTATTTATTCGAATACCGATGTACCGTTACTTCAACTTTTACCAAATCAATTTCAGCAGTTGATAAATGCATGTGGGTCCAGTGGGCTAATTTTATTCTCAGGTCCAATGGGTTCAGGTAAGACAACGACAATGTACCAACTGGCTGAAATGATTCAGAATCAAAGAACAATATTAACTATTGAGGATCCAGTTGAAATTCAAAATCCTAATTTTATTCAATTACAGGTTAATGATAAAGCAAACATGACATATGCGGAATTATTAAAAGTTGGATTGAGGCACCATCCTGATATTTTTATTATCGGTGAAATCAGGGATGAAGTCACTGCCAATGCTGCAATTAAAGCTGCAATGAGTGGTCATTTAATTTTAAGTACCGTACATGCAAGAAATGCAGTAGGAACAATTAAACGACTTGAAAATCTTGGCGTTAGTCGAGATGATCTCAATAGAACGCTACAGGCAGTAAGTTATCAGCGATTAATTGAAACAACGAAAGGTGGAAGCGGTGTACTATTTGATATATTAACAGGTCAAAAGTTAGAGTCTGTTCTTGAAGGAACATTTAATCAAAAAATAGCTTTAGAAAGGTGGCATGATAACCTTGATCAATGTATTAAGAAAAATATTATTACAATTGAAACAGCAAATAATTTTAAATAGAAGAAAATGGTCAATTCAAAAACAAAGTGAATTTTTCGAAGTCTTGGCAGACTTATTAGATTCGGGATTTTCGCTCAGGCAATCTTTAACAACGGCGACTAAATTATTTCCAGTTGGGAAAATAGATATTCAAAAAATTGAATCCAAGTTAAGAAGTGGTGAACCCTTCTCAACAGGTATCAAGCCGTATATTTCAAAAAGTTCGTATTATCAAATTACGATTTCTGAAAAATATGGCGGATTAAATAAAAGTATTAAACAACTCGGAAAATTGATGACGGTTAGAGTAAAACAAAAGAAACAGTTAAAGCAACTCATGCAATACCCAATGATTCTGATGGGATTACTGGTTGTCTTATATATCGGAATCCAACAATTTATTTTGCCTGAAATAAATTATAGTCAGTTAGGTGCGTCATCAAATTCTAACTTTAAAATGATTTTAATGAAGAGTATTATCTCTGTCGTAATTAGTCTATTTATCGGATATATCATAAAAATTATCATTCGTGTTTCAAAACAAAGTACGATGAACAGGCATGTTTGGTATTGTCAGGTCCCCATAGTAGGTAAAATTTATCGGGATTATTGTCATTATTATTTAACATTTAATTTGGGTCTGCTTTTAGCAAGTGGTTTAAATTTGAATAAAATATGTGATTATTTAAATCAATTTGATCAAAAATCTTTACTATATCAGTTAGGTAAACAGTTAACGAATCATTTTGAAAATGGTGGGAGTACAAAACAAATGATCGATAAAAGTCCTTTATTTCCTAATGAGATAACGACATTTCTCGCAAAAGGTAATACGTTAGATGTGATGAGCCAAGAATTATTAATGTATTCGGAATTAACTTATCGTAAATTTGAGTCATCTGTCGAAAGAATCATGATTTATGTACAGCCAGTTGCATTCATAATTGTAGCGGCCTGTATTGTTGGGTTGTATTTAACAATATTATTACCTATGTATCAAACTATGGAGGAAATTCAATGAAAAAAAATAGAAAAAAATTAAAAGCATTTACGCTTGTTGAAATGCTATGTGTCTTATTTATTATCTCACTTCTAATGTTGATTATATTACCTAACATTGGACATCAAAGAGCAGGTGCTAAACGGGTTAATGATGAAGCGTTAGTTAGCGTCGTCCAAACGCAGGTTGATTTGTATGAAAATGAAACGCATAATAAATCGATAAATTTTGCTGATTTAGTTTCGGAAAAATATTTAACTGAAAAGCAAGAAAAGGAAGCAAAAGATAATCATATTATTATCTCGAATAATGTTGTTAAAACAGAAAACTAAATTTAAAGCATTTAGTTTATTTGAAATGCTTATTTCGTTGGCAATTACTAGTATTTGTGGTCTATTGCTAATGGGGCCAATGGATCAAGTACTTGCGATATCTAAAGAAAAACAATTTTGGCAAAATTTTGAACAACTTTGGCAAAGTGCAGTGGTAGAGGCACCGATGAATCGGATGCCTAATAGTATTAATTTTAATGATGATAAAATGACCATTATTAATGGCAATAGTAAAATTAAATTAGACTATCCGAAGACTGTGACAGTTAAAAATAGAGTAACGATAAAAATAAATAAAAGTGGGCAAATCACTGGTAAAACAGTTAATTTTAAATCCACATTACCAAATAGAAATCAAAAAATAGTATTTCAAATTGGGTGGGGTCAATTTATTAGAAAGGATGTCGAATAACGTGCGTAAAATGTCAGGAATTGTGTTAGCTGACGCTATTATGACTTTAACTATTGTCGCATCAGGTTTTGGATTATATGTACAGACCAATCACACATTACAGAAACAAGAAGATTATTGGAATCATAAAACAACAACTACAAGAAATCTGAAAGAAATCAGTAAATTATTAGTCATTCATCCGACAAGTAAATTATCAAAAATAGTTGATGGCGAATTACAATGTGCTACTATGTCTGAAATTCGAATTAAGTCTGAAAATGATTTAACAAGTATTAAATTGCAATGAAAAGTTTTTCTTTGTTAGAAACTATTATTGCATTAGGTATATTTATCATCTCTCTTAGTCTAATGACAACATGTTGGCACTTATGTACAAATGAACACCAAGAAATTAGCGGAGATAGAGATTTTTCGTTACAGCAATGTATCGGATTATTGGAGTCAGATCACTTAGATTTGAAGATAATAGATGTTGGTCAATATACAATTTCATTAAAAAATAATAAGACAGGAGCTCGCTACTATCTTAGTCAGCATAATGAAATGATACAGTTTATTGGATTTTCAGGAGGTCATATACCAATTTTATATCATGTGAAATCATTTTCGGTGGCATACGATGAACCAATTCTATTTTTAAAAATCAAACAAGAACACCAAAATAAGACTTTAAAATTGGTAATACCTATGGAAAAAAAGGATTAAGATGCGAAAAATCAAATTATTAAACGGACATTTAGTTGTATCAGCCATATTTTGTTTAATGTTATTAATTGGTTTGTTATTGGGACAACTGATATATTTCCAAGCAAAATTCACTAGTTATCAGAAAATATGCCAATATAATCAAGCAGAAACTATGAAAAACATGACTATTTTAAATCAAAAAGCAAAAAATCTAAAAGAAAAATATACTTATAATTATGGTGTTGTTGAATATCAAAAAGGAGCCTATCAGGTTATTTTGAAGAATGGTAATCGATATTCTTTTTCAGAAAAATGATAAAAAAGAAACTTAACTTGAATTGAGAATTAAAAATCGTTAAACTGAAACGAGCAAATAAATTCAAGGAGTGATTTTATGTCATTAGAAGAAATAGAAATGAACTTTAATCAGATTAATGAAACAATTGATATTTTACAAAAAAGTTTAGAAATCACTTATTTGGACGCATTTATTGAGACTAGCAATAATTTGTTAGATAATAAATCTGTACACGTAGAAGATGGATTACCAAGTGAGCAAGATGTAAAAATTTTGAATCAGATTTATAAAAAAATGAATTTGAATGCCTTATCGTCAGAAGATGTACGTAAAGTTGTACAGTTAGTTTTATTGAAGGCAACAAGACAAGAAAGTATTCAACCTAATCATCAAATAACACCAGATACAATTGGATTTTTAGTTGCATTTGTATTAGAAAAATTAATAAGTACAAAAAAATCGTTTAGTTTATTGGACATTACAGTGGGATCAGGGAACTTACTGACGACGATTTTGAATCAAATGGCTGCTGATAAGTTTGAGATTTCAAAAGCATACGGGATTGATAATGATGATACAATGTTATCAATTGCAGGGTTAAGTGGACAATTACAACACTTAAATTTAGAATTATTTCACCAAGATGCGGTTGATGACCTAATTGTAAAAAAATCTGATGTTGTTATTGCTGATTTACCAATTGGTTATTACCCTCTAGATGAAAGAGTTACCCATTTTGCTACACATGCAACTGAAGGTCATTCATATGTACATCATTTATTAATAGAACAATCAATCAAATACTTAAATGATGGCGGTTTTGGCATATACCTTGTTCCTACTGGTTTATTTGAAACAGAGGAAGCAAAAAAATTACTCGTTTACATTCAATCAAATGCATATCTTCAAGGTATGCTCAATTTACCTGTGGAATTATTTAGTTCAGCTAATTCACGTAAATCTATTTTGATTTTACAGAAACATGGCGAAGGTAGTAAACAAGTTGATGAAGTACTATTAGGTGATTTCCCATCACTAAAGGGTGAAGAACTATTTCAGAGCTTTGTTAAAACGTTAGATAAGTGGATAAAGGCCAACTTTAATAATAAGTAAAGTGACTCATATTTTGAGTCGCTTTTTTTATTTAATTATAAAAAGAATAATTTCTTTAGAAATTAACATGTGTCATGTATAATCTACTTAATTACTATAGAGGGAGTTTGATATTAATGGCAGAAAAAAGTTCAGAAGATCAGCATGTTAGAGGATTAAAAAGTCGACATGTTCAATTAATTGCAATTGGTGGAACAATTGGGACTGGTTTATTCTTGGGAGCAGGTCAATCTATTCATTTGGCTGGGCCATCTATTTTATTGGCATATATTATTACCGGAATTGCATGTTTTCTTTTAATGCGTTCGTTAGGTGAATTACTGTTATCGAATGTGAATGCACATTCATTTATTGATTTTATTTATGAATATCTAGGTGAAAAGGTTGGATTTGTTGCTGGATGGACATATTGGGTCTGTTGGGTAACAATTGCAATGACAGAAATTACCGCAGTCGGGTTATATATGAAATTTTGGTTTCCTAACTTGCCGCAATGGATTCCTGGTATGGTTATGCTCCTTATTCTTTTAGGAATAAATTTAGTTACAGTGGGATTATTCGGTGAAACAGAATTTTGGTTTGCACTCATTAAAATTATTGCCATTATTGTGTTGATATGTATTGGCGTGTATATGGTAGTGGTAAACTTTAAAACTTCAGCTGGGCATGCCAGTTTGACGAATTTAGTAAGTCACGGTGGATTTTTCCCCCAAGGAATTAAAGGATTTATTTTGTCATTTCAAATGGTACTGTTTAGTTTTGTCGGTATTGAAATGGTAGGATTAACAGCTGCAGAAACTGAAAACCCAACAAAGGTTATCCCAGAAGCAATTAATGAAATACCCTTAAGAATTATTTTGTTTTATGTAGGATCATTATTGGCAATTATGGCGATTTATCCTTGGAATATGATTTCGGAATCACAAAGTCCATTTGTTCAAGTATTTGAAAATATAGGGATAAAATCAGCAGCCAGCATTATTAATATTGTTGTAATTACAGCTGCAGCCTCAGCTTGTAATGGGTCTTTATTTAGTACAGGTAGAATGTTGTTCTCGCTTAATTATAATAAAAAAAATAAATTTTCTAAAAAAATTAGTAAGTTATCACATAATCAAGTACCTGCATTTGCATTACAATTTTCGACTCTTGTGATTGCAATTTCAGTCGTACTGAATATGTTTATGGCTGAATCGGTATTTACATTTATTTCAAGTATTGCAACGACTTGTTTCTTGTTCATTTGGGGAGCAATTGTAATTGCACATTTGAAGTATAGACGAAAAATAAAACTAGAAAAAACAGAATCAATGCTAGTATTTAAAATGCCTTTCTTTCCTGTTACAAATTATTTAATTCTATTATTTCTAACTTTTGTAGGTATTGTGCTATGCTTAAAACCTGATACATTAATTGCGCTGATTGCTTCAATTGGTTGGTTAATTGTACTCTATGTTATTAAAAGTGTTCAAATGAAGATGGAAAATTAAATTTTTGCTGAAAAGACCACGTGTGAGGGTCTTTTTTTGTATACTTAGGGCACAAATTAAAAGTAATTGTTGAAAATATTGTTTGATTTTGCTTCTAAAAACATTACAATTTAATAGTTAATTTCAGCGCGAGCAATACTATTTTCTGCATGCTATTTTTTGTAAAGGGTCATATAAATTCACTTGGACACGGTAAGCAGTATAATATAGGATATAGTATAACTAATAATGTTGAACCCACCTATTAGGAATTTGATGGTTAGAAAAGAACTTTAGGACAACCATAATAATATAGTTAGTGAAAAGAAAGTCAGTAAATAATCAAAATAAGGTGGATATAAACTAATGGAAAAAATAACGATTTTACATACAAATGATATTCATTCACATTTAGAAAATTGGCCTAAAATTAGGCGATTTTTACAATCTGAAAAAATAAAGCTTGAAAAACAAAATCAAACTGTTTTAACTTTTGATATTGGAGATGCAATTGATCGTGTGCACCCGTTGTCGGAAGCTACAAATGGCAAAGCCAATATTGAATTAATGAATACTGTAGCATATGATGCAGCGACAATTGGTAACAATGAAGGTATTGGTAATTCGCGAAGCCAATTACAACATTTATATGATAATGCAAAATTCGACATTATCCTTGATAACGTGGTAGATGGAGAAGTTAATAATCGTCCTGCATGGGCCAAAGAATATAAAATAATGGAAACTGCAGCTGGAACTAAAATTGGAATAATTGCCTTGACAGCACCATTTCCAATGACGTATGAGATGAATGGTTGGGAATCTAATCAAATTGATACCGTTTTACCTTCACTTTTAAAAAAAATAGCAGGTAAAGTAGATGTTATTATTTTGTTATCACATTTAGGTTTACCTGTAGATAGAAAAGTAGCTGCAAAGTATCCTCAGATAGATATTGTATTAGGAAGCCACACACATCATTTATTGAAATCCGGTGAAAAAGTTAATGAATCATTATTGGCCGCAGCTGGTAAGTGGGGGATGTACGTGGGCGAAGTAGCGATTGAACTTGAAAATCATAAAATTAGAAAAGAAGTTGCTAAAGTAATTGAAACAGAAAGTTTAGCAGAAGTTATAAGTGACCAAGACGAAATAGCAGAATATAGATTACGCGGAGAAAAAATTTTAACATCTGAAGTTGTTGCAAAATTGCCTGAAGATTTAGAAGCATCATGGACTAAAAATTCAGCATTAATGCAGACATCATTGAAAGCCATCGAAGCGGGTACAAAAACGGATATTGCAATGTTAAATGGTGGATTATTTTTGAAAAATTTACAAAAAGGATTTGTAACAAAAAATGACCTGCATCAAACACTGCCACACCCAATGCGGGTTATTACTGCTAAATTAACTGGTTATAATCTATGGCGATTAGTACAAGAAATTAAAAAGAATAGTTCATTTCTTAAGAAATTCCCAATTAAAGGGATGGGTTTTAGAGGCCAATTATTTGGTGAAGTAGTGATTGATGGACTGGTAGAACAAGAAAATGGGGACCTTATATATCATAACGAAAAAATTGACTTGGATGCATATTATACTATTGCAACAGTTGATCATTTTATGTATATACCGTTTTTTCCAACCATAGAAATAACCGGAGAAATTTCGATAAATGGCAAGAAATTTTTAAGAGATTACGTTGGGGACTATTTAAAACTAGAATTTTCTGTATAATGAAGTATGACTAAAGTTGTAAAAGGAGGTTTGAGATTTGAATCAAGCACAGAAAGAAAAGAGAGAACAGCAACTTGCAATAAAAGCAGAAAAAATTAAAGCTTATGCTAGTGATGTTGTTCGACAGAGTGAAACCCGAGTACTAATCGATAACCGTCCATATGATCTTGTTTCCAATTATAGAGATGGTTTTGAAATTGAAAAATTAACGGAACGATTTAGCCAAATTTTAACGAAATATGATTATATTGTTGGAGACTGGGGATATGATCAACTTCGATTAAGAGGTTTTTATAAAACCGAGAATAAAAAGGCATATCGGTCACAATGTATCGATACTCTTGAAGATTATTTATATGAATATTGTAATTTTGGATGTTCTTATTTTGTGTTGCACAATTTGGAAATTCAAAAACCTGAACCAATTTCTAATCCTAAAGAACGTAAAAAAACAGTTAAACCAGTTGGTAAGAAAAGAAAACCTGTAGTAAGGGCGCACACAACTGAAAAAAAATATCAAATAAAAAATAAAAAAACTAAAGTACCATTAAACAAGTCTAAACCAGTAAAACCACAAAAAAATAATTTAAAAACGGCAACAAAACGAACAAAGAAACACGAATTTGTAATTAGGCAAAAAGATAAAGCATAATTAAATAGGCAAGGTGATAATAATGGCATATAAAGGTTATATGATTGATTTAGATGGTACAATCTATCGAGGAAAAGAAAAAATTGCGGCAGCAAAACGATTTATCGAGTCTCTACAAGCAAGAAATATTGCATTTTTATTTGTGACTAATAATACGACTAAAATACCAGCTGATGTTGTCAATAATTTAGCAAATAATTTTGATATACATGTAACTGAGAAAGAAGTCTATACGGCGGCACTTGCAACTGCAGATTATCTAGATGCGTTAAACCCTGATAAAAGAAGTGTTTATATTATTGGTGAAAACGGATTAAAGAAAGCAATTATGGATAAAAAATTTATTATTGAGGAAACGACGCCTGATTATGTTGTTGTTGGGTTAGATTCCGATGTTACGTATCATAAATTTGAAATGGCAACTTTAGCAATCAAACGTGGTGCTAAATTTATTGGAACAAATGCTGATACTAATATTCCGAATGAACGTGGACTACTTCCTGGTGCTGGATCGCTGGTAAGGATGGTTGAATGTACAACACAACAAGAAGCTACTTATATTGGTAAACCTGAAACTATCATCATGGAAAAAGCCCTATCAAGACTTGGCTTGAAGAAAAGTGAAGTTGTGATGGTTGGAGATAACTACATGACAGATATTAAAGCCGGAATTAACTTTGGGGTTGATACAATGTTAGTCTATACGGGCGTTTCAACAAAAAACTTAGTGGCATCTAAAAAAGTTCAACCAACTATTCAATTGGATTCACTTGATGATTGGGACTTTGATAATGATAGAGCGCGTTAAAAAAATGGGACAGTGGCTAAGTTTATATCTAGCGATTGTCTCTTTTTCTATTATATTGGTAATTAATAGTACGTTTGTTTATAAAATTTTTATCAAGCAATCACATTTGAATAAAATTGTTGGGTTAAACCAATCAGAATTAATGTCTGATTATAATAATTTATTAGACTATTTTAACTATCCTTGGGTAAATAAAGTAAAAATGATATTGCCTTCATCATATAATGGGATGCAACATTATCATGATGTTAAACAATTGGTGCAGTTTAATTATGGTTGTTTTTTAATTTTAGGATTTATTGCAATAATATTTATTGGTCAATTAACAAAACAAAAGGAATTATGGAAATTGGTAAGACCTTTTCAGATGGCTATTACTGTTCCTTTTCTTAGTGTATTTTTACTTTTCTTTAATTTTGATCATTATTTTATACTATTTCATGAGCTCGTGTTTAGAAATAATGATTGGATATTTAATCCTAAACTAGATCCAATCATTTTGGCATTACCAGAAAATTTTTTTATGATTTGTTTTCTAATGGTCTTTTGTCTAATTGAGATGTTCTTTTTAGTTGGTATTTACTTTGGTAAGAGAGAAATTAAACGTAGTAATTAAAAAAACGAGACACCAGTGAAAATGGCGTCTCGTTTTTTTATTAGATTAAGATAGAAAGGGTGGGATATTAATAGCTAGTTATTTACTTAATTTTGACTTAATACCACTAAATACAGCTGGAATTAAGGAAATTAGTATGATTCCCAATACGACTAAAGAAAAATGTTCCTGTACGATTGCAATGTTTCCAAAGAAAAATCCAGCAGAACAACAAATGGTGACCCATGCAAATCCGCCAATTAGACTAAAGCGTAAGAAGCGAGAGTACTTAAATCCGCTACCACCAACGATGAAGGGAGCAAGCGTACGAATAATAGGCATGAATCTTGCTAAAATAATTGCGGGTCCACCATGTTTATTGAAAAATTGTTCTGTTTTATCGAGACTATCTTTGCTAATCATTTTATTAAATAATGAATGATCTGAAATTGAGTTCCCTACTTTTTTTCCAATAAAGAAATTTAGTGAGTCTCCCATGTACGCTGCAGCAAGAAAGAGGATTACAAATATCCAAATATTCAAATGATAAATTGAATTTGCTGCTAGAGCACTAGCTGCAAATAAAAGTGAATCACCAGGTAGGAAAGGTAAAATAACCGCTCCAGTTTCTATGAAGATAATAAAAAATAAGATAAGATAGGTCCAATTTCCAAAGTTGTTCACAATACTAATCAAGTGTGTGTCTATATGTAAAACAAAATCTATAAAAAAGTTTATGACAGACATAATATTAAATACCCCTTAAGTTCTATTTTTTTAATAATGTGGATTCATTAGTTGCGTACTATGAATAGTTCGATTAATATTTGGGTTTATAAAATTTAGGGCACTAGTTACGGCAGTCGGTGCTTCACCAAATCCTGAAGCAATTAGTGCTATTTTACCAGGGTATGAAACAATATCTCCTGCGGCAAAAACACCGGGAATGGAAGTTGCCATTTCAGAATTTACCGAGATTAGTTTCTTATCCATATTTATACCCCAAGCATTAATAATTTTATTATCGGATAAGTAGCCATAATTCACAAGTAAATTATCAACAATTATCGTTTTATTAAGATTATTTTTAGAATGTTTTAGCAAAATTTCAAGGCGACCATTCTTTTTAGAAAGTGATTGTATCGAAAAGGGAGTTTCAAATATAGTATCAGTTTTTTTGAGTTTTGTGACATTGTACTCTAGAGCTCTAAAGTTATCTCGACGGTGAATCATATGAATTTGTTTTGTAATGTTCGATAGCTCATTTGCCCAATCGATAGCAGAATCACCACCGCCAGCAATAGCAATTTGTTTATGAGAAAATTTAGAAAGGTCACTAATATTGTAAAATAATGATTCATTCTCGAATGTTGCTGAATTAGCAATATTTAATTTACGTGGCTGAAAAGAACCAATTCCAGCCGTAATAATAATTGTTCTACTATATGTAACCCGTTTAGAAGTTTGAATCCTAAAAATATCATTCTCTTTTTCGAAATTTAAGACGGTCTCATTTAATTTAACGTCAAAGTCAAATTGGTGAGCTTGCCTTGAAAGTTCCTTAATTAGATGTTCACCTGATATGCCAGTGAATCCAGCTATATCATATATTTTTTTCGTTGGATATAATGTACCAACTTGTCCACCAATGTCGGGAAGACTTTCAATAACTTGAGTTTTAGCTTGGCGCATGTGCGCATAAGTTGAAGTAAATAGTCCGATGGGTCCGGCACCAATGATAGTAATATCAAATATTTCATTTGTTGTCATAACAGTCTCCTAGCATTCCATTTAATAGCATTATAATAGTATAACGCATAAAAAATATAAAGTAATAGTAAAATAGAGTGAAATTGGGTACAATGGAATCAATAAAGTTTGAATAGGAGGAACATAGTTATGACATACCCACAATTAGACTTAGAACATGTAGTTGGACCAAAAGTTAAAATGATTACGAATTACGGTGATATAACGATTCAATTATTTCCAGAACAAGCACCTAAGACGGTAGAAAATTTCATTGGACTTTCAGAAAATGGATACTACAAAGACGTTATTTTTCATCGAGTGATTTCTGATTTTATGGTTCAATCTGGTGATCCAACAGGATCTGGAATGGGTGGTGAAAGTATTTGGGGTAAATCGTTTGCAGATGAATTTTCTTCTGAACTTTTTAACTTAAGAGGTGCTTTATCGATGGCTAATTCTGGACCATCAACAAATGGTAGTCAATTTTTTATTGTCCAAAATTCGAATGTTCCTGAACAGATGATTGGACAATTAAAGGATGCAAATTATCCTGAAGAGGTAGTCGTAGAATATAAAAAAGGTGGAACTCCTTGGTTAGATTTTCATCATACAGTATTTGGACAAGTTGTTAGTGGAATGGACATTGTTGATAAAATTGCGGGTGCAAAAACAGCTATGCAAGATAAACCAGTTGAACCAATTGTAATTGAAGATATGATAGTAACAAAATAAAGAGGATGAAAGTCCTTTTTATTTTGGCCGTTTTTACCGAAAGATTGAGGAGTATAAATGAAATATAGAATTGGACAAATTATTGTAGGAACTATAACAGGTATTCAATCATATGGTGCTTTTGTAACAATTGCGGATGGAGTTCAAGGCTTAATCCATATTTCGGAATGCCATAACGGTTATGTGGATAACATATTGAATTATTTAAAAATAAATGAAAAAATTACGGTTAGGATTATTGATATTGATGAATATAACAGTAAAATGAGTTTTTCAATTAGAAATTTTACTAAACAAAATAGTAATCTTAAAAGTACAGGTATTAAAATAAAACATAAATATTATTGGACAAATAGGTCTATAGATACAGGGTTTAAAGCAATAGATGATAAAATGGATTTTTGGATAAGCCAACAATTAAGAGATATTCACAGAAATAGACTTGACCAAGAAAAAGAAAGCTGATATATTTAATAAGTGCTATTGAGGCGATAATGAATATCGCAAATAAAGTGTTGACATGAGATATACCAGATGGTATATTAATAAAGCTGATTGATACGGCAAGAAGAAATGAATATTTATTCAAAAAATTCTTGACA